>NZ_JCACVY010000007.1:0-68149 GCF_058833935.1 Roseomonas sp. TS2
CAGCCTCGCCCTCCTTGTACTCAGGGAAATTCTTCAGCTGGTCACGGCTCAGCGACAGCTGGATGCCCTCCGGCGTGAAGCGCAGCACCGACCAGGACACGGCGATGCGCCGCCGCCCCACGCCGAGGAAGCCGCCATAATCCAGCACGGCCGCGCGGGGCTGGCCGGCCTCGTCCACCAGGACGTTCACCACCTGGCCGACCACGATGCCGGTCACGCCCTTCACATCCTGGCCGAGGACGCGGAAGGTGGTGCCCTTGGCGAGGGTTTCGCGCTCCGCCAGGGGCGTGGTGCCGGTTTCCGCTTCCTGCGCCAGGACGGGCACGGCCGGCAGCGACAGGGCGAGGGACAATACCAGGGCCGATGGCCAGGCGGGGCGACCGGCCGGGCAAGACTGAATGGACACGATACAGCGCTCCGGAAGCAAGGTCCCGGCCCCGAAGGACCAGGGGGGCGACCCAGCGCCCCCGCAAGCCATAACGGCGCCCGGGCGCGTCGGTTGACCCAACGGCCCAGCTTAGCGCGCCCCGCGCGACACGGGGCCAGGCCCTCGTGCCTCGCTCCCCGGACTCCCTCCCCGGACGGCCCGGGCTCAGCGCGCCAGGGCGCGCATCCACACCAGCACCGCCGCGGCGCCGGCATCGGGCGTGCCCAGCGCGCGCGCGCCCAGGTAGGAAGCGCGGCCGAGACGCGGCGTCATCTCCTGCGTGGCGCGCAGCCCGGCCTCGGCCGCCGCCAGCGCCGCCCCCCAGGCGGGGCCGAGGCCCTGGCCGGCGGATTGCTCGAAGGCCTCGGCCGCCGGCAGCAGCGCGTCCAGCATGGTGCGGTCGCCGGCCCTGGCGCCGCCCAGCGCGCCGATGGCATCGGCCGCCGCGCGGAAGGCGCCGGCCCAGGCGGCGGCGTCGGGGCTGGCCTGTCCTTCCAGGGCACGCGCCGCCCGCAGCAGCGCGACCGCGTAGAACGGCCCGGAGCTGCCGGCGATGGCGCGGCGCAGCGCCTGCCCGGCCTCCGCCAGCATTTCGGCGGGGTTGGCGTGGGCGCCTTCCGGCAGGGCGCGGAGCGCCGCCGCGCCGCGCGCCATGCTGATGCCGAGGTCGCCATCGCCGGCGGCGCTGTCCAGCGCGGTCAGCTCCGGCTCCGCGGCCTCCAGCGCCGCCGCGACGCGGAGGAGGGCGGCACCGATCGCAGGGGCCAGCGGGCCAGGTTCGGGCGGCGGCGCGGCTGGCGTCGCCGGCGGGGCGGGCAGGATGTTGGGCGGCGCGACGCGGCCATCGCCCGTCCAGGCCGGCGCGGCGGCGGGGGCGTCGAGCAGCGCCAGCCGCGCATCGTCCACCCGCATCACGGAGAGCGAGCAGCCCGGCATCTCGATGGCGGTGAGGTAGTTGCCGCACCAGGCGCGCTCCACCACCAGGCCGCGCGCGCGCAGCCCGGCCAGCGCGGCGCGGGCGACGATGGCCAGCTCCATCGGCGGCGTGCCGCCCAGCCCGTTGACCAGCAGCACGACCCGCGCCCCCGGCTCCGTGCCGAGATCGGCCAGGATGCGCCCGAGCAGCGTCTCCACCAGCGCGTCGGCCGGCTGCAGGGCCTCGCGGCTGACGCCCTGCTCGCCATGGATGCCGAGGCCCAGCTCCACCGCATCCTCCTCCAGCGCGAAGCCGGGGCGGCCGGCGGCGGGCACGGTGCAGGCGCCGAGCGCGACGCCCATCGAGCCCAGCGCCGCCGAGGCCGCGCGCGCCTGCGCCGCCACCTCCTCCAGCCCCAGGCCGCGTGCGGCGGCGGCGCCGGCGATCTTGTGCACCAGCACCGTGCCGGCGATGCCGCGCCGCCGCTCCGGCGGCACCGTGTCGCGCAGCGCCACGTCGTCGGCCACCACGACGATCTCGGCGGGAATGCCCTCGGCGCGCGCCAGCTCGGCGGCGAGGCCGAAATTCAGCCGGTCGCCCGTGTAGTTCTTCACCACCAGCAGCGCGCCCGCCGGCCCGGCGACGGCGCGGATGGCGGCCAGCACCGCATCGGTGCTGGGCGAGGTGAAGACATCGCCGGCGACCGCCGCATCCAGCAGGCCGGCGCCGACATAGCCGGCATGGGCCGGCTCATGCCCAGCGCCGCCCCCCGAGAGCACCGCGACGGGCCGTGCCTCCGGCGCGGCGCGCGCCGCGCGCACCACCACGTCGGCCTCGGCCAGCAGCGCCTGATCCGGGCAGAGCGCGACCAGCCCCTCCAGCATTTCCCGCACCACGCGGCGCGGGTCGTTGATCAGTTTCTTCATCTCGCGGCCCTCCTTCCAATCGTGCGGGAGGTTGGGCGGCGCGGACACCGCCATCAAGACGGTTTCTTTCAATGACAGGCACATTGAGGACTTCACGCCGGGCGCGGCCTGTGCTTTGGGTGGGGCCTTCCGCGAAAGGGCAGCGAATGTCGAAGAAGTTTCTGGCCGATGCCATCCAGAATTCGATCGAGATCACCGGCGTGGGCGCGAACGCCCTGGCCGGCGACATCATCGAGGCGATCAAGGGCGAGATCGTGAAGAATGGCCGCTTCACGATTCCTGACTTTGGCGCCTTTATCGTGCGTGAGACGCCGAAGCGCACCGCGATGAATCCCCGCACCGGCGAGAAGGTCGCGGTGAAGGCTGGCGCCACGGTGCGCTTCAAGCCTTCTCCCGCGCTGCGCGATGCCGCCTTCGCGGCGATGAAGAAGAGCAAGCGCAAGGCCGCCAAGGCCTGATCCGAGGCCCCGCCCGCCCGGCGCGGCGGGCGGGGCTTATTCCCGGCCCAGGAAGTCGAGCAGCGGCCGGCCGCCTTCCTCGATATCCTGCACCACCGCGGCGCGCACCATCGCCGCATCCTGCCGCCGCAGCCCTTCCAGCGCCTCCAGATGCCCGTGCCGCGGCCGGTTCTGCGGGCCGCCCGCATAGAGATGGCTGAGCAGCGGGCCACACTGCATCCACAGGATCTCGACGAGACCCAGCAGCACCGGCATGCCGGCGAGCCGGCACAGGCCGAAATGGAACTGCTCATTGCAGTGCAGCGCCGTGGGGAAGTCGCCACGCGCCTCGGCCTCCAGCAGCCTGGCATGGATCGCCGCCAGCGCCCCGATCGCCTCCGGGGTGGCGCGCGCGGCGGCCGCGGCGCCGGCCTGGCCCTCGAGATCGCAGCGCAGCGCGCGGATCTCCAGGAAACGCTCGCGGCCGATGCTCGGCACCACCACCGTGCCGCGCTCGTCCATCTGCAGCGCCTGCTCGGAGACCAACCGCAGCAGCGCCTCCCGCACCGGCGTGGCGCTGATGCCGAGCCGTGCCGCCAGCGGCCGCAGCAGCAGCTTCTCCCCCGGCCGCAGGCGGCTGAGCATCAGGGCCGCGCGCACCTCCTGGTAGGCGCGCTCGCTCAGGCTGTCGCGCGGGATGCGGCGGAAAGGGCCGTCGGCGGCAGGGTCGATGGCGGCAGGCCGGCTCGGCAACGTGTTCACGATTGACATGCCCCGCGTAACGTCCTCAGTGTTATATCAAATGACGCATAACAAGCGTCGTGACCAGGGAAGGAAGAAGTCCATGGACACCGCCGCGCACGCCCGGCCGGGCGTGGATCGGGCCGTCACCTTGCGCCCGGC
This sequence comes from Roseomonas sp. TS2, assembly GCF_058833935.1. Taxonomy (NCBI): domain Bacteria; kingdom Pseudomonadati; phylum Pseudomonadota; class Alphaproteobacteria; order Acetobacterales; family Roseomonadaceae; genus Roseomonas; species Roseomonas sp. TS2. The sequence continues at coordinate 3,610 of NZ_JCACVY010000007.1, forward strand.
CTCCGCCGGCCGCCGCCACGGCTCCCGCGCCACCTCCTTGCGCCCCTGACGCCATGCTCGCGCTCCGCAAGACCCGTGCCGCACCCGGGCTGGAAGCGCAGGAGGTGCCACCCCCCGCCGCGCCGGGGCCGGGCGAAATCGGCATCCGCGTCGCCGCCGCCGGCATCTGCGGCAGCGACATCCATGCCTATGAATGGACGCCGGGCTACGAGTTCATGGCGCCCCACATGCCCTTCACGCTGGGGCATGAATTCGCCGGCCATGTGACGGCGGTGGGAGCGGGTGTGGAAGGCTTCGCCCCTGGCGACGCGGTAACCGCCTGGCCCACCATCGGCTGCGGCCAGTGCCGCGCCTGCCGCGAGGGGCGCAACCAGGACTGCCAGGCGCGCCGCATCCTCGGCCTGCACTGCGATGGCGGCTTCGCGGCGCATGTGGTGGCCCCCGCCTCCCACTGCTTCCGCCTGCCCGACGGGGTCGAGGCCGAGATGGGCGCGCTGTGCGAGCCCCTCAGCATCGCCGACAACGCGGTGGAGGTGGCGGAGATCAGCCCCGGCGACGCCGTGCTGGTGCTGGGCCCGGGGCCGATCGGCCTCGGCATCGCCTGGATGGCGCAGCAGCGCGGCGCGCGGGTGCTGCTCGCCGGCTTCGACGACACGCTGCGGCTCGACTGCGCGCGCCGCATGGGCATCGGCCACACGGCCGACCTGGCAGGCACGACCATGGCCGAGGCGGTGCAGTCCTGCTTCGGCGAGAAGGTGGACCGCGTGATCGAGGCCACCGGCGTCACCGCCTCGATCACCGAGGGGCTGTCGGTGCTGCGCTCGAGCGGCGTGCTGGTGATCACCGGCATCCATTCGCGCTCCCTGGAACTGCCGGTGACGGTGATGGTGCGCAACAAGCACCAGCTCCGCGCCGCGCATGACACAAGCTGGGCCGCCTGGCGGCGCGTGCTGGCGCTGCTGGCGGACCCGGCGCACCGGGCGCAACTCGCCCTGATGATCACGCACCGGCTGTCGCTGCGCGAAGGGCCGCGCGGCTTCGAGATGGCCCGACGCAAGGACGCCGTGAAGATCCTGCTGCGGCCCGGCGACGGCTGAGCCGCGCCGGCGGGCGCGACGACTGGGGAGGGAAACAAGAATGTTCAGGACGACACGCAGAGTGGCGCTCGGCCTTCTGGCCGGGCTCGGCATCGGCCTCGGGGCCGGCGCGGCGCAGGCGGAGATCCGCCTCGGCGCGCTCTACCCCTTCAGCGGCGAACTGGCCGTGCTCGGCGACGAGAGCTGGCGCGGGCTGGAGCTGGCGGTGGAGGAGCGCAACGCCGCCGGCGGCATCAAGGGCGAGAAGATCACCCTGGTGCGCGGCGACGCGGTGGACAACAACCAGGCCGTGGCCGAGGCCCGCCGGCTGATCTCGGTGGCCCAGGTGAAGGCCATCTTCGGCACCTACTCCTCCGCCCGCAGCCAGGTGGCGAGCCAGGTGGCCGAGCTGGCGCGCATCCCCTATTTCGAGATGGGCGCGGTCTCCGATTCCATCACCGAGCGCAAGTTCCGCTACCTGTTCCGCACCAACCCCACCGCGCGGAACATGGCGGAGCGCTCGATCGAGATGGTGGTGAACTCCGTGGCCCCCGCCTTCTCGGTGCAGCCCAAGGAGCTGCGCATCGCCATCATCCACGAGGACAGCCTCTACGGCACCACGGTGGGCCGCTTCCAGGCGAGCTACGCGAAGGAGCGCGGCCTCACCATCGTCGAGACCCTGCCCTATCCCGCCAACATCGTCGACATGTCCTCGCTGATCCTGCGGTTGCAGGCGGCGAAGGCCGATGTGGTGCTGCAGACCTCCTACCAGAACGACACGGTGCTGTTCTTCCGCCAGGCGCGCGAGGCCAATTTCAGGCCGCGCGCCATCATCGGCGGCGGCGGCGGCTATTCGCTGCGCGAGACGATGCAGGCGGTGGGGCCGGAGGTGATGGACGGCGTGCTGAACGTCGACTTCACCCAGTACGCCATCAACCCGAAGGCGGCACCCGGCATCGAGGATTTCGTCGCCGCCTACCGCGCCAAGTACGGCATGGAGCCGCGCTCGGGCCACAGCCTCGGCAACTATGTGGGCGCCAAGGTCTTCCTCGACGCCATCGCCGCGGCGAAGTCCCTCGCGGCGGACGACATCCGCGCCGCGGTCGCGGCGGTGGACGTGCCGGACGGCACCACGCCGGAAGGCTGGGGCGTGAAGTTCGGCCCCGACGGGCAGAACGAGCGCGCCAAGATGATGGGGCTGCAATGGCAGGATGGCCGCCTCGTCACCGTCTATCCGCCCGAGGCGGCGGTGTCCGAGCTGCGCCTGCGCCGCTGACGCCAAAGCGGCTGACGCCGGAACCGCGGGCGCCCGGCGGCGCCCGCGAAACGCACGGCCCGAGGGCACGGCAAGAGGAGCGTCCATGGAAACCTTCGTGCAGCTCGTCCTCAACGGGCTGATGCTGGGCGGGCTGTTCGCCATCATCAGCGTCGGCCTCACGCTGATCTTCGGCATCATCCGCCTGGTCAACTTCGCGCATGGTGAGCTGCTGATGGTCGGCATGTACCTGACCTGGCTGGGCACCTCCCAGCTTGGCCTGCACCCCTACGTGCTGGCGCCGCCGCTGGTGCTGGTGCTGTTCGTCATCGGCGTGCTGATCCAGCGCTTCATCCTGCAGCCGCTGCTGGATGCGCGCGACGCGCATGTGCAGATCTTCGCGACCGTCGGCCTCTCCACCGCGCTGATCAACCTGGCGCTGCTGGTCTTCGGCGCCGACCTCTACGCCACGCCCGCGAGCGGCGTCCGGGAGTCCATCACCTTCGGTCCTTTCCGCATCCTGATCGGCCAGCTGGTGATGTTCGTCTGCGGCATCGTCGTGGTCGGGGCGCTGCACCTGTTCATGGAGCGCACCTATCTCGGCCGCGCCATCCGCGCCACGGCGCAGCACCGCGCCGCCGCGCAGCTGATGGGCGTGGACGTCAAGCGCATCTACATCATCACCTTCGGCATCGGCGCCGCCTGCGTCGGGCTGGCGGCGGCACTGGTGGCGCCGATCTATCCCGCCTCCCCCACCGTCGGCACCTATTTCGTGCTCACCGCCTTCGTCGTGGTGGTGCTGGGCGGCATGGGCAGCCTGCACGGCGCCTTCATCGGCGCGCTGCTGATCGGCCTCGTGGACAGCCTCAGCGCCTTCTACATCGCCCCCGACCTGAAGGAGGTGGTGATCTTCGGACTGTTCATCCTGATCCTGCTGTTCCGTCCGACCGGCCTGTTCGGCCTGGGCCGCGGCTCGGAATGAGGAAACCCGCATGAGCGACCTCACCCTCCCCGCCGCCCGCGCGCCCCGCTGGCCAGACCGGGGCATGCTGGCGGCCCTGGCGCTGCTGCCGCTGCTCTTCGTCGTGCCTGTGCTGATCGGCGACGATTTCGTCTCGCACGTCTTCATCACCATCTGCCTCTACGGCGCGCTCGCCACGGCCTGGAACATCGTTGGCGGCTTCGCGGGGCAACTCTCGCTGGGCCACGCCATCTTCTACGGCATCGGCGCCTACACGGCGGGGCTGCTGGTGCCGCTCGGCGTCTCGCCCTGGCTCGGCATGCTGGGGGGTGCCGCCATCTCGGCCATGGTGGGGGTCGCCATCGGCCTGCCCTGCTTCCGGCTGCGCGGGCCGTTCTTCGCGCTGGCCACCATCGCCTTCCTGCAGGTCATCCGGCTGCTGGCGCTGCACTTCACCGGCCTTACCGGCGGCGCGGTGGGGCTGATGGTGCCGCTGCAGACCGGCTGGGAATGGATGATCTTCTTCGAGCGCTGGCCCTCGCTGCTGATCGCCTTCGGCCTGCTGCTGCTGACGCTGGGCGTCACCGCATGGCTCCGCCACGCGCGCTTCGGCTACTACCTGGTCGCCACGCGCGAGCGGGAGCCGGCGGCGGCGGCGGCGGGGGTCGATACGCTGCGGGTGCGGCTCTACGCCGTGGCGCTCTCGGCGGCGCTGACCTCGATGGTCGGCACCTTCCACGGCATGTACCTCACCTTCATCGAGCCGGAGGCGATGTTCTCGCTGGCCTTCTCCGTGCAGATCGCGATGTTCGCGCTGATCGGCGGCATCGGCACCGTCATGGGCCCGCTGCTCGGCACCCTGCTGGTGGTGCCGCTGACGGAGCTGGCGCGCGGCTGGCTCGGCGCCTCCGCGCTCGGGCTGCACGGCTTCGTCTACGGCACGGTGCTGGTGCTGATCGTGCTGTTTGTGCCGGACGGGCTGGTGGGCCTGTTCCGGCGCGCGCCCAAGGGCAGCGCCGACGCGGCGGAACCCGCCGCGCCCGCCACGGTGCCGGCCACCGCGCGGGAGGACATCCGCCGCGAGATCGGCGAGCCCATCCTGGTGGCCGAGCACCTGCACAAGCATTTCGGCGGGCTGGCGGTGACGCAGGATGTCAGCCTCTCCCTGCGGCAGGGCGAGGTGCTCGGCATCATCGGCCCCAACGGCGCCGGCAAGACCACGCTGTTCAACCAGCTCTCGGGCTTCCTGGCGCCCGAGAGCGGCATCGTGCGCATCCGCGTCGAGGGCGAGGGCTTCATCCGCCCGGCCACGCCGCATGCCTTCGCCCGCGCCGGCGTCGGCCGCACCTTCCAGATCGTGCAGCCTTTCGCGGCGATGACGGTGCTGGAGAACATCATGATCGGCGCCTTCCACCATCATCCCGGCCGCGCCGCGGCGCGCGAGAAGGCGCTGGAGACGGCGCACCGCATGGGCCTCTGGGCGCAGCGCGACGTGGAGGCGCGCTCCCTCACCATCGGCGGGCTGAAGCGGCTGGAGATCGCCCGCGTCATGGCGATGGAGCCGCGCATCCTGCTGCTCGACGAGGTGATGGCCGGCCTCAACCAGACCGATGTGCAGCGCGCCATCCGCCTCGTCGAATCGATCCGCGACAGCGGCGTCAGCATCATCGCCATCGAGCATGTGATGCAGGCGATCATGGCGCTGTCGGACCGCGTGGTGGTGCTGAACTCGGGCCGCGTCATCGCCGAGGGGCGGCCGCAGGAGGTGGTGCGAGACCCGGTCGTCGTCGAGGCCTATCTGGGGGAGGATTTCGTCCATGCTCACTCTGCATGAGGTGCGGGCCGGCTATGGCCGCACCACCATCCTGCACGGCATCGACGTCACGGTGGGCGCAGGCGAGGTCGTCACCATCGTCGGCGCCAACGGCGCGGGCAAGACGACCACGCTGCGCACCATCGCCGGGCTGGTGCGCCCCACCGCGGGCCGCATCACCTTCGAGGGGGAGGAGATCGGCCGCCTCACGCCGCACGAGGTGGTGGCGCGCGGCATCACGCTGATCCCCGAGGGGCGGCAGCTCTTCCCCTTCATGACGGTGCGCGACAATCTGCGGATGGGCGCCTACACGCCGCATGCGCGCGGCCGCATGGCGCAGACGATGGACGAGGTGATGGATCTCTTCCCCCGTGTGCGGGAGAAGCTGGAGCAGCATGCGGGCTCCCTCTCGGGCGGCGAGCAGCAGATGGTGGCGATCGCGCGCGGGCTGATGGCGCGGCCGAAGCTGCTGATGTTCGACGAGCCCTCGCTCGGGCTTGCGCCCATCATCGTGAAGCAGGTGTTCGACGTGGTGGAGCGCATCGTGGCCACCGGCGTCACCGTGCTGCTGGTGGAGCAGAACGTGTTCCGCACCCTCAGCCTCGCCGACCGCGGCTATGTGCTGGAGAATGGCGAGATCGTCATGACCGACACCGGGGCCGCCCTGCTGCGCGACGACCATGTGCGCCGCGCCTATCTCGGCATCTGAGGAGCAGGGCATGGACCAGGATCTTGCGTGCCGACCGAGCCATGCGGGCTGCCGCGTGCTGGTCACGGGCGCCGGCCAGGGCATCGGCGGCGCCATCGCCGAGGCCTTCGCGCGGCGCGGCGCCCGGGTCGGCGTGCTCGATGCCGATGCGGCGCGCGCCGGGGCGATGGCGCAGCGCATCCGCGCCGCCGGCGGCATCGCCGCCCCCGCCTGCGCGGATGTTTCCGACTATGCCGCGCTCGGCGCCGCCGTCGCCGCGCTGGAGGAATCACTCGGCGGCCATTTCGACACGCTGGTGAACAATGCCGGCATCTCGCCCAAGCACGAGGGCCGCGCCCATGCGGTGTGGGAGATGGCGCCGGAGGAATGGCAGCGCGTCGTCGGCGTCAACCTCAATGGCTGCTTCAACGCCATCCGCCTGCTCACCCCGGCGATGCGCGCGGCGCGGCGCGGCAGCATCGTCAACATGTCCTCCGTCGCCGGGCGCACCTATTCCGTGGTGGTGGGCGCGCACTACGCCGCGACCAAGGCGGCGCTGATCGGCCTGACCAAGCACCTCGCGGGCGAGCTGGGGCCGGATGGCATCCGCGTCAACGCCATCGCGCCCGGGCGGATCGACACGCCGCTGATCCGCACGGTGGATGAGGCGGTGAATGCCGGCCAGGTGGCGGCCACGCCGCTGCGCCGCCTCGGCCGGCCGGAGGAGGTGGCGGACCTTGCGCTCTACCTTGCCTCGGAGGAGGCTTCCTTCGTCACCGGCCAGGTCGTGGACGTGGCCGGCGGCATGATGATGACCTGAGGGATGGGCGCGTGGACGAGGTTGCGGACTACATCATCGTCGGCGGCGGTTCCGCCGGATGCGTGCTGGCGGCACGGCTTTCGGAGGACCCCTCGGTCCGCGTGCTGCTGCTGGAGGCGGGGCCGGAGGACCGGGACATCTGGATCCATGTGCCGGCCGGCTATGCCCGCCTCTTCGCCAGCGGCCGCTACGACTGCAAGTTCGCGACCGAGCCGGAGGCGGAGCTGAACGGCCGCAGCATCAACTGGCCGCGCGGCCGCGTGCTGGGCGGCTCCGGCTCGGTCAACGGGCTGGTCTTCCTGCGCGGCTCGCCGCACGATTTCGACCGCTGGGCGCAGGCGGGGGCCCGTGGCTGGTCCTATGAGGACGTGCTCCCCTATTTCCGCCGCATGGAGAACTGGCAGGGGCCGCCCGGCGAGACGCGCGGCCAGGGCGGGCCACTGCCGGTCAGCCAGGTGCGGCGGCTCTCCCAGGGCGCGGCCGCCTTCATCGAGGCCTGCGCCGCGCTCGGCCTGCCGCGCAACGCCGACATGAATGACGGCCCGCTCGACGGCGTCATGCCGATCCAGATGAACGTGCGCGGCGGCCGGCGGATGAGCACCGCGCGCGCCTTCCTGCAACCGGCACGCGGCCGGCCCAACCTGCGCGTGCTCACCGGCATCGAGGTGCGGCGCGTGCTGCTGCGCGAGGGCCGCGCCATCGGCGTCGCCGCGCGGCGCGAAGGAGAGGCCGGCGAGGTGGAATTCCACGCGGCGCGCGAGGTGGTGCTCTCCGCCGGCGCCATCGCCACGCCGAAGCTGCTGATGCTCTCCGGCATCGGCGATGGCGCGGCGCTCGGCGCCTTCGGCATCGAGACGCGGGTGCACAGCGCGGGCGTGGGCAAGAACCTCCAGGACCACCTGATCGCCCGCCTCGCCTTCCGCACCCGCCCGGCCGGCACGGTGAACGAGATCATGGCCAACCCGCTGCGCCTGGGCTGGACGGCGCTGGGTTACGCGCTGCGGCGCAGCGGCCCGCTGGCGGTGGGCGCCACGGAGGCCACCGCCTTCGCCCGCGTGACACCGGGCGCCGAGGAGGCGGAGGTGCAGTACCAGTTCATCAACTTCAGCCTCGCCGGCACGGGCTACGTGCTGCCGAAGACGCCGGGGATGATGATCAATTTCGGCCAGTGCCGCCCCGACAGCCGCGGCGAGATCCGGCTGCGCAGCCCGGCGCCGGAGGACAAGCCGCTCATCCTCGCCAACTATCTCACCGCGCCGGGCGACCAGCGGGTGATGCTGGAGGCGGCAAGGCTTGGCCGCCGCATCGGCCGCACCGCGCCCTTCGCCGGGCTGGTGGAGGAGGAGATCGCGCCGCCCCGGGGCCAGGATGACGAGGAGACGCTGCTGGCGCATATCCGCGCCGCCGGCACCACCGTCTACCACCCCTGCGGCACCTGCCGGATGGGAAGCGACGACGCCGCCGTGCTCGACCCGCAGCTCCGGTTGCGCGGCGTCGAGGGGCTGAGGGTGGCCGATGCCTCGGTGATGCCGCTGGTGCCCTCCACCAACATCCAGCCCGCCGTCATCATGGTGGCGGAGCGGGCGGCGGCGCTGATCCGGGCCGGCAGGTAGGGGTGCTCCCCCGCCGGCTCAGCCCTGCAGCAGCTCTGCCACGCAATGCGCCAGGTCGGCACGGCGGAAGGGCTTGCGCAGCACGGGGTAGCCCTCGGGCACGCGGGCGGGGTCGGCATAGCCGGTCAGCAGCAGGATCGGCAGGGCGGGGCGCAGGCTGCGGGCATTCCGGGTCAGCTCCACCCCGCTCATGCGCGGCATCACCAGGTCGGAGACCATCAGCCCGATGCCGGGGTTGTCGCGCAGGCTGCGCAGGGCGGCCTCGCCATCCGGCACCTCCACCACCCGGTGGCCGAGATCGGCGAGGAAGGTGGCGGTGACGCGGCGCACCGCCGGGTCGTCATCCACCACCAGCACCGTCACGGGGTGCGCGGCGGGTTGCGGCACGCCATCCTGGCTGGCCTGCGCCTCGGCCGGCCGCAGCGCCCGCGGCAGGAACAGCTCCACCGTGGTGCCCTCGCCCGGCACGCTGGTGATGACGGTGGTGCCGCCGGACTGGCGCGTCAGCCCATAGACCATCGAGAGGCCAAGCCCCGTCCCCTTCCCCACTTCCTTGGTGGTGAAGAACGGCTCGAAGGCCTGCGCCATCACCTCGGGCGGCATGCCGCTGCCGGTGTCGGAGACGGCGATGGCGACATAGTCGCCGCCGGCGAGGTCGCCGACCTCCTCCTCCCCCACCGATACGTTGCGGGTGCGGAGCGTGATGCTGCCGCCCTCCGGCATGGCGTCGCGGCTGTTGATGCAGAGATTCAGCAGAGCCAGGCCGAACTGCTCGGGGTCCACCATGGCGGGCCACAGCGCATCGGCGAGCTGCCGGTGCAGGGTGATGGCATCGCCCAGGCTGCGCAGCAGCAGGTCCTCCACATCGGTCACCAGCCGGTTCACGTCCGAGGCGCGCAGCTGCAGGTCGCGCTTGCGGCTGAAGCTCAGCAGGCGCTGCGTCAGGGTGGAGCCGCGCTCGGCCGCCAGGATGGCGTTCTTCACCAGCCTCTCCTGCCGCGGCTGCGCCATGCCGCTGTGCAGCAGCAGCTCCAGGCTGCCCAGGATCGCGGTCAGCAGGTTGTTGAAGTCGTGCGCGATGCCCCCGGCCATGGTGCCGAGCGCCTGCATCTTCTCGGCCTGGTGCAGCCGCTCCTCCAGGGCCCGCTGCTCGGTCATGTCGTGCTCGACCGTGGCCAGGTGCGTCGGCTGCCCGTCGCGGCCGAGGATCGGGATGCGGCTGATCCGCACCCAGCGCGGCGGCGCGCCGGCTTCCTGCCGCTGCTCCACCACCTCCACGGGGCGGCGCCGGGCCATCGCCTCCGCATCCGCCCGGCGCAGCGCTGCGGCGGCGGCGGGGCGGTCCAGCATCGCCGCTTCCTCGTGGTGCAGGCATGCCTCCAGCGGCCGGGCGAGCGCGGCCGCCTTGGCCGCGTTCAGGCGCACGAAACGGCCCTGCGCATCCTTGAAGCTGAGAGGGTCGGCGGAGGATTCCAGCAGGCCCTGCAGCAGCGCCTGCTCCGTCTCCAGGCTGCGGCCGAGGCGGAAGCGCTCGGCGGCGTTGCGCACCATGCTCAGCAGCGCCGCCGGCTCCCACGGCTTCGGCGCGTATCCGGCGATGCGGCCATGGTTCAGCGCATTGATCACCGCCTCGAGGTCGGCATAGCCGGTCAGCAGCAGCGCCTCGGCCTGGCTGACCTGCCGCGCGCGCCCGAGAAAGGCGTCGCCCGTCATCTCCGGCATGCGCTGGTCGGAGATGATGACATGCACATCCGGCTCCGCCGCCAGGATCTCCAGCCCGTGCGGGCCGGAGGGGGCGGTCAGCACGCGGAACTCGTCCTCGAACAGGTCGGCCAGGGCGACGAGGATCTCCGGCTCGTCATCGACAAGCAGCAGGGTGGCGGGGGTGTCCAGATGCATCGCTTGCACGCTCAGCGCCCTGCTTTCATCGGCACGCTGACCGTGAAGGTCGCGCCGCCCGACGGTTCGTTCTCGACCGAGATGCTGCCATCATGCGCCTGGATGACGTTGTAGGCGATGGCCAGCCCCAGCCCCGTGCCGGACCCCACCGGCTTGGTGGTGAAGAAGGGCTCGAAGATTCGCTCGCGCAGCGCGTCCGGCACACCCGGGCCGCTGTCGGTCACGGCTATACGATACATCTTCTCGTCGTTCGAGGTGGCGATGCGAATATGGCCACGCTCGGGGATGGCATCGGCGGCGTTGCTGACGATGTTCATCACCACCTGGTTCAGCAGGGCGGGCGAGCAGCGCAGCTCCGGCACCGCCCCGTAATGGCGCTCCACGGCGATGCGGTCGCCGAGCTTGTGCGCCAGCAGCGCCAGCACCGTGTCCAGCGCATCCGGCACGTTGACGCGCTGGAAGGCGTCGTCCTGGCGGGAGAACTTGCGCAGCTTCAGCACCAGGTCCTGGATCCGCCCCAGCCCCAGCGCCATGGAGCGGGAGCGGTCGCGGCAGCGGGCGACCAGCGGATGCGCCGCCGAATCCTCGCCCAGCCCGGCCTGGATCTGCCCCAGCAGCCGGTCCACCGTCCCCTGGTGCGCGATGATGAAGGCCAGCGGGTTGTTGATCTCGTGCGCGATGCCGGCCACCAGCTCGCCCAGCGAGGCCATCTTGGCGGCCTGCACCAGCTTGGTCTGGGTCTCACGCAGCTGGCGGTTGGCATCCTCCAGCTCGCCATTGGCGCGGGCCAGCGCCTCGGCCAGGGCGGCCTTGGCCTGGGCGGCGGCGGCCTCGGCCTGGGCGCGCTCCATGGCCAGCTCGCGGTCGCGCAGCTCGGCGGCGCTGCGCCGGTCCTCGTCCTGCAGCAGCTTCCGGCGCAGCGCGGCGCGGATGCGCACGCTCATCACCTTGGCCTCGGCCATGGCCGGGATCAGGTCGTCCGCCCCCGCCTCGAAGACATGCGCCAGGGTCTCGCGCTCGGCCGGGTTGTCGCTGCCGAGCGCGACGATCTGGAAGCCCGCCCCGTCCCCCGCATTGCCAGAGGCGGCGGCGCGCAGCGCGTTCAGCCGGGCGCAGAGGGTGACGCCGTCGAAGCTGTTGCTGAAGGCGTTCAGCACCACGCAATCCCAGCTCTGCGGTGCCGCGGCCGCCGCCTCCAGCGCCGCCTCGGCATTGGCCACGGCCTCCACCATGTAGCCGTCGCGGCTCAGCAACCCGGCAAGGTAGGTGCGGTAGGTGACGCTGTCGTCCACCAGCAGCATCCGCGCCCGGCGGAACGCCGCCACGCCCTGCCCGCTCCCCGCCGGCCCGGCGACGGCGCGGCGGCGCAGCAGCGCCTTGATGCGCAGCAGCAACAGGTCCTGGTCGGCCGATTTCGGCACATAGGCATCGGCGCCGCTTTCCAGGCCCTGGCGCTCCAGGTCGCCCTCGCGCGCCTCGGTCAGCATCAGCACAGGAATGGCACGGGTGCGGCTGTTCAGCCGGATCTGCCGGGCCAGCTCGTCGCCATTCATGCCGGGCAGGTGGTAGTCGGCGATCACCAGGGCGGGCAGCGCCTCGTTCAGCGCCTCCAGCGCCAGCTCCGCCGTGGCGGTGCGGCACACGGCGAAGCCCTGGCTTTCCAGCAGCCGGCGCATCTGCAGCGCCTGGGTCTCGGAATCCTCGACCAGCAGGATGGGCGTGCCGGGAGGAACGGGCTGGGCGGGCATCAGAGCGATGCCCGGGCGAGCTGCTGCAGGCGGGGGCCGATCAGCGGCAGCGGCAGGCTGATGCTGGAGCCGCCCATCCGCACCGCCGCCGCCGGCATGCCATAGACCACGGCCGTGCTCTCATGCTCGGTGATGGTGAAGGCGCCCTCCTGGCGCATCTGCACCAGCCCCACCGCGCCATCCTCTCCCATGCCGGTGAGCAGCACGCCGAGGCCGCGCGGCCCCAGCGTCTCGGCCATGGAACGGAACAGCAGCGTCGCCGCCGGGCGCTGGCTGGCCACCGGCCGGTCCTTCGTCACGCGCAGGTAGCCCTGCGGCGCCAGCATCAGGTGGCAGTCGCCGGGCGCGACGTAGACATGGCCCGGGCGCGGCGTCTCGCCATCCCGCGCCAGGGCCACCGGCAGCGGCACCACCCCGCCCAGCCACTTGGCGAAGCCCTCCATGAAGGCGGCCCCCATGTGCTGCACCAGCAGCACGGGCAGCGGGAAATCGGCGCTCAGCGCACCAAGCACCTGGGCCAGGGCCGGCGGGCCGCCGGTGGAGGCGGCGATACCGAGCAGCGCCGCCGGCTGCCGCGCCGCCGGCTCCGGCCGCGGCGCGGCGGGCGGGGCGGCGCGGAAGCCCGCCATCATCCGCCGCCGGATCACCGGCACCTCGCTCATGATGTAGAGCTGCGTGCAGATCGTCTCCGACACCCGCTCATGCCCGCCGGTCTCCATGCCGACCGGCTTCTCCACCACCGAGAGCGCGCCGGCACGCAGCGCGTTCATCGAGATGCGCAGCGAGCTGTCCTCCACGCTGTCGGCGATGACGACGATGGGGGTGGGCTGCTCCGCCATGATCCGCCGCGTCGCCTCCAGCCCGTCCATGCCGGGCAGGCGGATATCCATGGAGATCACGTCGGGCCGGACGCGCGGCAGCTCCTGCAGAGCCTCCTCGGCCGAGGCGACGGCGGCGACAACGGTCAGGCGCGGGTCGCGCGAGATGATGTGGTTGAGGAGCCGGCGCACCACCAGCGAATCCTCGACGATCATGACACGCACAGGCTGGGAGGACATGGTCAGAGCATCTGGCTGATCGTCGCCAGCAATTCACGCTGGTCGAACTTCTGCTTGGTGATGTAGGCGCCGGCGCCGAGGTCGAGGCCGCGCCGCACATCCTCCGCGCTGGCGCGGGAGGTCATCAGGATCACCGGCACCGGCGCCAGGCGCGGATCGTTCTTCATGGCCTGCAGCAGGCCGAAGCCGTCCAGCCGGGGCATCTCCACATCCGCCACCACCAGATCGACGGCCACCTCGCCGCTGCGCAGCAGGTTCAGCGCATCCAGCCCGTCGACGCTGAGCAGCACGCGGAAGCCCTGCGCTTCCAGGATGCTCTTCTCCAGCGTCCGGGTGGTGATCGAATCGTCCACCACCAGGATCGTCGCCGCGGCCCGCAGCTGCGGCGCCGGCACCAGGCCCAGCCCGGCCGAGGCCAAGCGGCCCTCGTCGCGCAGCCAGCGGCTCACCAGCCCTTCCGGGCTCAGCACCAGGGCCAAGCGCTCCCCCTCCTGCATCGCCACCCCGGCCACCAGATCCACCTCGGACGCCGGGGCATCGAGCGCCTCCACCGTCAGGGTGCGGACATCGCTCAGCATGTCGACCGCCAGCGCGCAGCGGCGCTCGCCGCTGCGCAGGAGCACAAGGCTGACATGCCCGGCCTCCACGGGAATCGCGGAGGCAGGCCGGCCGAGAAGGGTCGGCAGAGCAATCACGGGGGCAATAACGTCGCGTCCCTCGATTTCGATGCGCGTCACCGGCTGTGCCTCGACACTTTCGATGGCGGCGGCAGGCAGGCGCAGCAGCCGCTCCACGCCGCGGGTGGGCAGGCCATAGGCCTCGCCCCCCACCTCCACCAGCAGCAGCGGCTGCCGGGCGGCGGAGAAGGGCACCACGATCTCCACCTCCGCCCCCCAGGGGCGGCGCTGGCGCAGCGCCGCGGTGCCGCGCAGCCGCCGCGCCGCCTCGGCCACCACCGACATGCCGATGCCGCGGCCGGAGAGGCGGTCGGCCGTCTCGGTGGTGGAGAAGCCGGGCTCGAACACCAAGGAGAGCAGGTGCTCGCCGGGCGGCGGGGGGGTATCGGCGGGGCGCGGCGGCAGCAGGCCGCGCCGCACCGCCTCGGCCTCGATCCGCGCCAGGTCAGGACCGCGCCCGTCGTCGAACACGGTCAGCGACAGCAGCCCGCCCCGCGCCACCAGCCGCAGCCCGATCTCGGCCTGCGGCGGCTTGCCCTGGCGGGCGCGCTCCGCAGCACTCTCGAGCCCGTGGCTCACGGCGTTGCGCAGCAGATGCGTCACCGGGTCCTTCAGCGTCTGCAGCACGCGGCGGTCGGCCTCCAGCTCCAGCCCTTCCATCCGCACCGCGGCATTGCCGCCGGCTTCGCGCACCAGGTCGCGCGTCATGCGGGCCAGCGAGCCGAGCACCGCCTCGGCCGGCACGAGGGCGATGCGCTCCACGCGCGCGCGGAGCTGCGCCGCGGCGGCATCGGTGGCCCAGGCGACCGCGCGCTGCTGCCGCGCCAGATGGCCGAGCTGGCGGAACATCGCCAACAGGCCATGGCTGAAATCCTGCAGCCGCGTCGCGCTGCCCTCCCCCCGGGGGGTCTGGGCCATGCCACGGCCCAGCCGGTCCCATTCCCGGCGCAGGCCACGCATGTCGGCCTCCAGGGCGCGCAGGACGGCATCGACCTCCGCCTGCCGCGACAGGGTGTCGGACAGGGCATGCACCGCGCCGGCAAGCTCCTCCAGCTGCTCCGCCCGGACACGAAGGTATTCCACCCCGCCGCCGACCGGCTCGGCTGCCGCCGGAGGGGCGGGCGGAGCAGCCTCGGCCGCCTGCGGTGCGGTGGCAGCGGGCGCCACGGCCGGCGGCGGCGTGGCGGGAAGGGCCGCAGCGGGAGAAGCGCCGGCAGCTTGTGCCAGCGGGCGCGAGCCGCCGAGCAGGCCGTCGAGCGCCTCCAGCGCGGCGATGGGCAGGGCCGGGTCCGGGTCGCTCCCCAGCGCCGCCACATAGCCCTCGATGGCGTCCAGACCAAGCTGCACCGTGCCGATGCTGGCCGGGCCCAGCGACAGCGCCCCCTCCCCCACCCGCATGAACACGGCTTCCAGCCGGTGCGACAGCTCCTCCACCGCCGGCAGGTCGACCGCGCGGGCGGCGCCCTTGAGGCTGTGGGCGCGGCGGAAGATGTCGCGCAGATCGAAGGGCCGGCCGGCCTCGGCCTCGGCCAGGGCGGCGCGGATCGCCTGCAGGTGCTCCTGATGCTCGATGGCGAAGGCGGCCAGCAGCTCCTGGCGCAGATCGTTCATGCGGCACCGCCCCGCAGGCGGGGCGCGGACGGCCGATGGCCCGCCCTGCCCCGCCGCTCACCCGCCGATGGCAGACGCATGGCCAGCCCCCCGCTCAGAGCCGGTAGCGGTCGGCCAGGGCGACGAGCTGCTGCGACAGCTGCGACAGGTTCGCCGCCGCCGTGTCCAGCTGCCGCGTGCCGGCCGCGGTCTGCTGGCTGGCCTGGCGGATGTTCTGCAGCGCGCTCATCACCTGCTCGATGCCGAGCTGCTGCTGGTTGGTCGAGGCGACGATCTGCTGGAAGGTCTGCACGCTCTCCTGGATGCGGCCGGTGATCTCGGTGATGGTGCTCTGCGTCGTGTCGGTGCGCTCACGCCCGGTGGCAACACGCTTCACCGCCTCCTCGGTCAGCATGACGGAGGCGTTGATGCCGCGCTGGATGTCGCCCAGGATCGAGCGCACCTGGCTGGTGGCCTCCTTCGCCTGGTCGGCCAGCGTCTTCATCTCGGCGGCGACGACGGCGAAGCTGCGCCCCTGCTCGCCGGCGGCGGCGGCCTCGATGGCGGCGTTCAGCGCCAGCAGGTGGCTGCGCTCGGAGATGTCGTTCACCGTGGCGATGATCTCGCCGATCGCCTGCGTCTTCTCGGACAGCGCGACGATGTTGGTGGCCACCGCCTCGGCCTGCTCGCGGATGGCGTCCATCGCGCGCACCGTCTCGTCCACCGCGCGCAGCCCGGCGGAGGAGGTCTGCGCCGTGGCCTGGGCGGAAGCGATGACCTCCTGCGCCCGCTTGCCGATCTGCACGCCGGAATGGGTGATCTCGTCGACCGTCGCGGCGGTCTCCTGCACGGCGGCGAGCTGCTCCTCGACGCTGGCGGCCTGCTCCTGCGTGCTGGCGCGGATCTCGGCGGCGGCGGCGTTCAGGTTCTCGGTGGCCTCCCGGCTCTGGCCGGCGAGCTGGCGCAGGCCCTCCACCATGGCGTTGAGCGTGCTGCCGAGGCGGCCCAGCTCGTCATGCCCGGTCGAGGCCAGGTCGCCGCCGAGGTCGCCCCGGCCGACGCGCTCGACGAAGTTCATGAAGGCCGAGAGCGGCCGCACGATGGAGCGGCGGATCAGCACGGTGATGGCGATGCCGAGCAGCACCGCGCCGATCATGACCATGATCACCGAGAAGCGGCTCTCGAGATAGATCTCGTTGCTGCGCCGCTGGCCGCTGCCAATCACCTCGTTCAGCGCCTCCTGCAGCTGGCCGGTGAGGCGGTAGAATTCCTGCCGCGCGGGCAGCAGGGCGGCACCCACGCCCTGCACCGCGTCCAGGTTGCCGGCCTGGATGGATTGCAGCTGCTCCTGGCTGCGCTCGCGGATCTGCCGCAGCGGCAGCGCCGCCTGGGTGACGATCTGGGAGATCTGCTGCCAGCCGGCCTGCCGCTCCGTGGAGGCGGCGTTGGCCAGGTTCTGGCTGGCCTGGGCCTGGATCTCGTTCAGCAGGCGCTCTGCCTCGGTGACATAGCGCGGCACCAGCGGGGCCGGGTCCTCGGCTGCCGTCTCCCGGCCCAGGCTGCGCAGCAGGAAGCGCGAGACGGCCCGGCTGCGGGCGTCCTGCAGGTCGTGCTCGGCATCCTGCAGGTCGATCAGCTTGCGCAGCATGGCCATGTCGCGGGTGACCGTGACCTCGGAGGCACGGGTGACCACGCTGATCTGGTTCAGGCTGTAGAGACCCAGGCCGACCAGCAGCAGCGTGATGGCGGTGAAGCCCAGAAGGATACGGTTGGCGATGCTCACGGCGTCACGCTCCGGAAAGTCTCGGGAGAAGACAGGTAGGGTTGCAGCAGGCGGTCCATGTCGATCAGGCCCAGCACCGGCCGGCGGCCGCCGGCCAGGGCGGGAGGCAGCCAGGCATGGCCCGCCACCATCCGCTCCGCCACGGGCTGGCCGGGCTGTTGCAGCGGGGCCACCTCGGCCACGCCCAGCACACGGTCCACGCGCAGGGCGAAGCGGCGCGGAGCGTGGCGCAGCAGCACGACATGCCCCTCCATCATCCGCCCGTGAAGCGCCGGGTCGGCCGCCGCCTCGGGCCGGGCGGCGGGGCGGCCAAGCGCCAGGCCAAGATCCAGCACGCTGAACACCTGCCCGGTGCGGCCGAGCAGCCCCAGCATCGCCGGCGGCGCACCGGGCAGCGGCACGCAGGGCGCGGCAGGGAGCACATGCGCGGCCATGGCCAGGGGCAGGCCGTAGAACTCGTCGCCCAGCGCACACGCGATCACGGACAGGACCGGATGGGCCGCGTCCTGCGCGGCGTCGGCGCGGGCCCGGCCGGCCAGGCTGCGCGTGCGCTCATCCATCAGCCGCTCCGCACGGGCGCGCAGCGACGGCAAGGCCGCGGCGGGGGTCCGGCCGGGCATCAGCGGGCCGTCCCTGCGGGATGGGTGTCGAGATGCAGCCGCGCCGTCTCGCGCAGCGCCCGTGCGGTCATGCCGTCGCCCTCCTCCACGGTCTCGTCCGGCGGCATCGCATGCGCGATGCGCGACGCCACGGCGAGGGCGCGCCGTCCGGCGGCGGCCTCTCCCTCGTCGAGCAGCAGCAGGCCCAGCTGATAGTGCGCCATGACGAAATCGTTGCGCAGGTAGAGGGCACGGCGGAAGGCCCGCTCGGCGGCGGCACGCTGGCCGAGGGCCCGCTGCACCAGCCCCTCGTAATAATGCAGGGCGGCGTCGAGCGGCCATTCCCGCAGGCCGGCCGCGCAGGCCTGGCTGGCCGCGAGAAGGTCGCCCCTGTCGGCCTGGGCGCGCACCTGGTCCAGCCAGCCGGCGCCGCTCTGCCGGGCGGCGCCGCTGTCCTCCTGCGCAGCCGCGGTGGAGGGCGGCGCGGCAGGGCGCGGCGGAGCGGCCACTGGCTGGGCTGGCCCCGGAGGGAAAGCCGAGGCGGGTGCCACCGGCACCCAGGGTGCCGGGTTGGTGACGGCAGGCGGGCTGCCCGGCCACCCGGCCGGCAACGGCCGTGCGGCAGCCGTGGCGGCGGAGGGGGGCGCCAGGCCCGTCTCCCCACGCCGCCGATAGGCGACGGTGCCCGGCAGGTTCACGACCTCCAGGAACTCGGCGAAGTCCGGGTTGGGCTCGGCATGGCCCAGCAGCAGCCAGCCCCCCTCGTGCAGCCGCTTCGACAGGGCCCGGACGATGCGCAGCACCACCTCGGGGTGGAAGTAGATCAGCACGTTGCGGCAGAGGATCAGGTCGTAATCCGTGAACTGGAGCGGAGAGGTGCCGTCCAGCAGACTCAGCAGGTTGTGCTTCTCGAAGCGCACCATGGCGCGGTGCTGGGGCCGCAGCAGCCAGTGGCGGCCATCGGCGGCGGGGATGAAGTCCCGCTGCAACTCCTCCGGCGAGAGGGTCCGCAACGCCCAGCGGCTGAACCGCGCCTGCCGTGCCGTCTCCAGCACCGCCTCGTTCAGGTCGGTGCCCAGGATGGACAGCCGCCAGTCCGGCAGGGCCTCGCCCAGCAGGCGGCGCAGCAGGATGGCCACCGAGTACGGCTCCGCGCCGCTGGCGCAGCCGGCGCTCCAGATGCGCAGCCGGCTCCGCGGGCGGGCCCGCTCCAGCAGGGCCGGCAGGATGGTCTCGCCCAGCGCCGCGAACTGCTCGGCATAGCGGAAGAAGAAGGTCTCGCCGATGGTGATCTCGGCCTCCAGCGCCGCCCATTCGGCCTCGCCCTGCGCCATGTCCCGCAGCCGGGCCAGGTACGCGCCCGCGCCGACCAGCCCGGTGGCATGCAGCCGGCGCCGGACCCGCTCCCACAGCAGCTCGTCCTTGTCCTGGTAGTAGTGGTGGCCCGTGCGGGCGACGATCTCGGCCTTCAGCGCCAGGAAATCCGCGTCCGGCAGCAGGGTGGCCGTGAAGGGCCCGGGCGCCGCGCGCGTCATGCCGCGCCCTCCCTTCCCGCGCCTTCCCACTCCGCCAGCCGGGACTGCGCGCCCTCGCGCAGGGTGACCAGGGTGGCGGCTTCCTGCGCCAGCAGGATGCGGTTCGGTGCCAGCAGGTGGATGAAGCCTTCCGGCGTCTCGATCTCGGCCGTGGCACAGCCATTCAGCGTCGCCTCGGGCGGCACGGGGCGCAGCCGCTCCGGCGGGATGCGCCGCATGTCCAGCACTCGGTCCACCAGCAGGGCCAGGAGCGGCTTCCCCTCCCCGCCGGTCAGCAGCAGGTGGCGGTACAGCGCGTCCTCGGCGTCGCCGGATGCGGCAAGGCCGAAGAGGCGCGGCAGGTCCAGCACCGGCACCGCCTCGCCGGCGAGATTCATGAAGCCGGCCAGAGGGCGCGGCAGGCCCGGCGGCCGCCAGAGGCGCGGCAGCGGCAGCACCTCGCGCACCGCGGCGCAGGGCAGGGCACAGCGCCGGCTGCCCAGACGCATCACCACGTAATGATCCGCTGGAAGGGCCGTCATAGCGCGCCAGTTCACGAAAGAGGATTTCCCGCTGCGGCGTTTTGGTTACCACCGGTTGTATCGCACGCCAACCGGCTCCCCTCGACCCTGCGGCGTGGGCGCGGCAGGATAGGGCATAACATTCCGGAGATTTCGCTCATGGCCACAGACCTTGCCGCCGCCGCGGCCGCCCTCCTGGAGGCACGCCGCAGCCGCCGCTGGCTGGCCGCGCTGCCCGAAGGCGCCCGGCCCGCCACGCAGGAGGAGGCCGTGGCGATCCAGGCGCTGGTGGCGGAGGCGCTGGGGCCGGTCGGCGGCTGGAAGGTCGGCGCCGCCACGCCGCAGGCCACGCCAAGCGGCGCGCCGCTCTACGCCAGCAATTTGCGCTTCGACAGCACGCCCTTCGCCGCGGCCGATTTCAACATCACCGGCATCGAGGCGGAGATCGGCTTCCGGCTGGGCGCCGACCTGCCCCCGCGCGAGACGCCCTACAGCCGGGAGGAGGTGATGGCGGCGGTGGCCAGCCTGCACCCCACCATCGAGATCGTGGACACCCGCTTCACCGCGCTCAACTGCACCGACGCGCTGAGCCATGCGGCGGACCAGGTCAACCACGGTGCGCTGGTGGTCGGGCCCGCGCTGGAATCCTGGCGCCACATCGACCCGCCGAACGAGCCCGTGCGGCTGACCTTCAACGACGAGGTGGCGGTGGAGCATGTCGGCGGCAACACGGCGGGCGAGCCCATCCGGCTGCTACAATGGCTGGCCAATGAGGGGGCGCGCGGCCTCGGCGGGCTGAAGGCCGGCATGGTGGTCACCACCGGCAGTTGCACCGGCCTGCTGCTGGTGAAGCCCGGCACCCGGGTCCGCGCCAGCTTCCGCAATGCGGGCACGGTCGAGACCGCGATCGTCTGAGCGGGCACGAGAAAGGCCGGGGGCGTTGCTTCCCCCGGCCTCTGGCGACGCTCAGGCCCGGCCTGTCAGGCCAGGAAGCTGCGCAGCGACTTGCCGCGCTTCGAGACCTGCAGCTTCTTCAGCGCCTTCGCCTCGATCTGGCGGATGCGCTCGCGGGTCACGTTGAAGGTCTTGCCGACCTCCTCCAGCGTGTGGTCGTTCTCGCCGCCGATGCCGAAGCGCATGCGCAGGATGCGCTCCTCGCGCGGCGTCAGGTCGGAGAGGATGCGCATGGTGGCATCCCGCATCGAGGAGCGCGCGGCGGCCTCGAAGGGGATCACCGCGTTCTCGTCCTCGATGAAGTCGCCGAGGCGGCCGTCATCATCCTCGCCGATCGGGTTCTCGAGGCTCACCGGCTCGCGCGCCAGGCGCTGCACGGCGCGCACCTTGTCCACCGACATGCCCAGCTCGCCCGCCAGCTCCTCCGGCGTCGGCTCGCGGCCGGCCTTCTGGGCGAAGCGGCGGCTCATCCGCGCAACCTTGCCCACCGTCTCCGTCATGTGCACCGGCACGCGGATGGTGCGCGCCTGGTCGGCCAGCGAGCGGGTGATGGCCTGCCGCACCCACCAGGTGGCGTAGGTGGCGAACTTGAAGCCGCGGCGCCAGTCGAACTTGTCCACCGCGCGCATCAGGCCGATGTTGCCCTCCTGGATCAGGTCGCCGAACATCAGGCCGCGGTTGCGGTAGCGCTTGGCGATGTGCACGACGAGGCGCAGGTTGGCGCGCGTCAGCTCCTCCTTCGCCTTGCGCATGTCGCGCTCGCCCCGGCCGACCTCGGCACAGACACGGCGCAGCTCCAGCACGGCCAGGCCGCTCTCCGCCTCCAGCTTGCCGATGGCGGCGCGGATCTCGGGCAGGCCCTCGCGCAGCTCACGCAGCGCCACCTCGCGCTTGGCGGAGCTGGTGCGCAGCTTCTGCGCCGCTTCCAGCAGCGCCGCCGCCCCCGCCTCGGTGCCATTCCAGACGCCGAGCACGAGATCGCGGTCCAGCCGGGTGGCCAGCGCCAGGCGCACCGCCTTGCCGTCCAGCGCCATCAGGCGGCGGCTCACCTCCCGCACCTCGCCCACCAGCAGGTCGAGGCGCGCGGGGCGCAGGCGCAGCGCGCCGAACAGCCCCACCATCTCCACCCGCTCCGCCTTGGCGGCGGCGCTGCCGATGCCGAGCGCGCAGAGCCGCGCATGCGCATCGAGGGCGGCGTTGAAGGCGGCCAGCACCTCGGGCTTCATCTTCTCGTCGAGCGTGGCGTGCGGCGCGGCCTCGCTCTCCTCGCCTTCCTCGAGCTCCGGCAGCGGCGCGGCGTCGGCCGCCATGGCCTCGAGCTCCACCACCTCGCGCAGCGGCATCTCGCCTGCCTCCAGCGCGGCCTTCCAGGCGGCGATGTGGCGGAAGGTCATCGGGTTCTCGCACAGCCCGGCCAGCATGGCGTCGCGCCCGGCCTCGATGCGCTGGGCGAGGGCGATCTCCTCGTCGCGCGTCAGCAGCTCGGTGCCGCTCATCTCGCGCAGGAACATCCGCACCGGGTCGTCGGAGCGGGAGAGGCTCGCCTCGTTGACGTTCCCGCCCTCCGCGGCCTCCTCGCTCGGCTCCTCGCGCGCCTCCTCGGCGTCGGGCGAGCGCTCCTCATCCTCCGCCGGCTCGTCCTCCGCCGCATCGCTGCGCACGTCGATCGTCTCGGGGCTGTCGAACTCCTCCCCAAATTCGGCACGCCAGCCGCGGCCATTGGTCAGCACAGGCACAACCCGTTCCGCCTCCTGCCCTTCCCGGGCCAGGATGTCCCCATAGGTGCCCGCCCGTGCCTTGAGCTCCGCGCCATTCTCCGCGTCACCCTGATCCGCCGCGCCGTAGGTAAACATCCCGTCCATCGATTCACCTGTCTCGTTCGTGCTGGGGGACCAGGGAAGGCCCCATCTCGTATCGTGTCTCGCCGGAGTGTCCCGGGCCTGCCGGCCCGCAGGCCATAGCCCGCCGCCGCGCGGCGGCGCGACTTTAGAGGGCGAGATCATAAGGAAAGCTGGGCGTCCGCTCCGCCAGACGCCTGCCTCATCTAGGGAGCCGCTCCCGCTCCCAAAACCCCCGCCGCCTGCAAGGCGGCGATGCGGTGGCATGCCAAGGGTGCCGCCGGCCCGCCGCCAAGGGCTTCAACCGCCCCGAAGCCGAGCTGCTCATGCGCGCTCCTCTTGGCCGTGCCAGACCCGAAGGATGACCACCGTTCCCGCTTCCCCCAGCTGGTAGCGCAGCCCGAATGCCGTTCCGGCGAAAGGCACCACCAGCTCCCGCCGGCCCGTGCCATCGGCCAGGGGGCGGCCGATGGCGCCTTCGGCCAGGCGGTCCGCGGCGCGGGCGACAGCCTGGGCGGCACGCCGCGCCGCCTCGGGATTTCTCTCGTGCAGAAGGAGAAGAAGGCGCTCAAGAGCGCCGACCGCCTCCGGCAGCCAGGTCAGGACAGCCATGTCGTGGTCCGGCGCTCACTCAGGGCGAGGTCGCCCGCTCTCCGTTCCGAAGCTGTCCAGCCACTCCCGCACCGAGGCGTGCGGCACGCCGCGCCCGGCCAGGCGGTACTGTTCCCAGCGCGCCAGATCCTCCTGCTTCTCCTGCTCGTAGCTTTCCTCGCGGTCGAGATACTCGAGCACGGCCTTCTTCATCAGCCAGTGCGGCGAGCGGTCACGCAACTGGCCGAGCGCCTGCAGTCGCCTGCGGGTCTCCTCATCCAGCTTCAGCGCGAGGCTGCTCGACATCGGCCATGCTCCGGGGTGTCACTCGGTCATACTCGTCTATACCGTTGCCTCCTGTCACAGCAATGAAATCTGTGCAGGGCTGTCCCCACGCCCACGCTCAAGCCGGCGGTGCGCGAGGCAGAGGCGCGCCCGGCATATGTGAACCTTGCCAGCCGAGGGGTTCTGCCTCCCTCCACCGATTCGCGGGCCCGGTGTGAACTTTGCCAGCCGGCGCAAAGCGGGCGGCCAGGGGTCTCTTGTGAACTTTGCCAGCCGGCCGGGAGGCGTCGGGACGCCCGGGATGTGAACCTTGCCAGAACCCGGATTTCCCGATTTATCGTCTTTTTACAGAGAGTTGCGGAGTTATCCACGTGAACCCTGCCAGCCCTTCTTCAATAACAATCTCTCCTCTACCCCTAGGCTTGCTCTGGGCTGGCAAGGTTCACAGACCTGGGAAGGACCCGTGACGGGGCTGGATGGCAAGGTTCACATCGACGGACGAGAAACGGCGTTGCAGGGTGCGCCGCATGGTCGAGCCAGATGACAAGCCGGGCAGCAGCGTCGAGCAGGGAGACCTGTTCGGGCCTAACAACAGCGTGCACCGGATTGTCGCGGCCAAGGGGGCCAAAGGAGCCGTGAAGGCAGCCCAGACAGCCATCCTCGAGCCGCGCCCGCCCAGCCTGCCGAAGGCGCTGGCCGGGCGTATGGGGCGGCAGATCGCCGACACCGCCTCCTCCGCCATCGTGCGCGAATTCGAGGGCACCAGCGAGATCGGCTACAGCTACTCCGCATGGTGCCTGGCCGGCCTGCCGCACCGGGACCAGCCCCGGGACCAGAACTGGCTGATCGAGACCGATTTCGCCCGGCTCCTGGTCCGCCCTGGCGTGCGGCTGCGCGACGACAACAGCCAGGAATATGTCGGCGTGCCCTTCGGCAGCTATGCGCGGCTCCTGCTGATCGACTGGCAGACCGAGGCGCTGGAGCGTGGCAGCCGGGAGATCCACATGGGGCGCTCGGCCAGCGCCGTGGTGGCCCGGCTCGGGATCAACCGCGGCGGGCCGAGCAACGGCAAGGTGGCCGAGCAGCTGGAGCGCCTCGCGAGCTGCACCGTCGACTTCAGCTTCGGCAACGACAAGAAGGGCGTCATCGTCAACCAGCGCCTCGTCGATGCCTTCAGCTATGTGGGCGAGCCGGATCCACGCTCCAAGAAGACGGCCAGGCTCGTGGAGCGCGTGGTTCTCTCCCAGGCCTTCTTCGACGAGTTGCGGCGGCACCCCGTGCTGGTGGACCGCGCCGCGGTGCGGGACCTGACCACCTCGCCGCTGGCGATCGACATCTATCTCTGGCTGGCCTACCGGCTGCACTCCCTGCAGAAGGAAACGCCGATCGGCTGGGACAGGCTGTGGCGGCAGTTCGGCTCCAAGGTGGGCGCGCTCAAGAACTTCAAGACGCAGTTTGAGGGACCCCTGCACCTGGCATTGTCGGCCTACAAGAACGCCAAGGTGCGCGTGAGCGACCGGGGATTGCTGCTGGAGCCCTCCCCTCCCCCGATCCACCACTGAGCGGCTTGCAGGGATCACACCCTGCCGTCCCCCCGCCGCTGGGAAGGATCACAGGCCGCCCGCCCCGTCTGCCCTAGCCGCCTGAACGGCGCGGCTTCTGCAGCCCTGCCGCCAGTTCCGGCAGGCGATCCGCCATGGCGTGCACCGTCTCATCGGTCAGCGAGGTGGCGAAGCGGAACACCCATTGCCCGCCATTGCGGGTCAGGGTTCCGATGCGGCGGCCCTCATGGACGATATGGCGGCGTTCGGGCGGCTCGGGCTGCGCCGCCGGCTGGCGGCTGCCGCGCCCCTCGGCGGCCCGCATCAACACCGCGATCTGCTCATCCGGGTCGAAGGCGGATTGCGCCTGGCGCCGATAGGCGTCGAGGGCCTCCAGAATGCGCGCCAGCGCGTCCGGGCTGGCCTCGACGGCTTCCATCACCCGGCGGGCCCGCAGCACGGCCAGGCGCCGTGGCTCCTCCAGCCGCTCGATGATCTCGGCGGGAAAGCGCGAAAGCCGGAGGTAGAGGCTGAGCGTCGAGGGATCGAGGCCGAACTGCGCCGCAAGCTCCCGGCCCGGCCCCTCGAGCCGGGCGCGAACCTCGGCGAACCAGCGGGCACGCTCCAGCGCCGAGATATCCTCGCGCCGCTCGTTCTCCGAGAACTGCACCCGCAGCATCGCCGCATCGTCGAGGGCACGGATGCGGGCGAGGACGGAAAGGCCCAGGCGGCGGCAGGCTTCCAGCCTCCGGCGGCCGGCGGCGATCTCATAGCGCCCCTCCGGGTGGCGGCGGACGGTGATGGCGTCGTTCTGGCCGTTGTGGCGGATATCCTCCAGAAGCGCCGTGAACTCCGGTCCTTCGAAGGCACCTGGCAGCCTGTCGCGCGGCAGCGGATCGGCGATCACGGAAGGGTCCAGGAAGAGGAACTCGTCGGCCGAGTCCCCTGCCCTGCCGGCCGCATCACGGGCATGGGCGAGCGCACGCTCCAGCCCGGCATTGGCGGTGCTGGCCTTGGCCAGCTCGGCCTCCAGCCGCACCACCCGCTCCCGCAGGCCCTCGGCCGCGAGGTTCAGCGCCGCGGCAGGCCTGTGCACCCCGGCCCCTTCCGGCGCCGCAGGGCGGCCGGACGCGGCGTCGGTCATTGCGGTCCGGTCGCGGACAGCCTGGGCCAGGGTGCCGAAGCGGGAGGCGGGGGGCTTCATGGTTGCGTCTCCTTCACCATCGCATCGCGGCCCCAGGCCCGCCAGACGTCCCGCTCGATCGCGCGGCTGACGCTGTTGGCGCTGGCCAGGACACGGTTGTAGGCGGCCCGGTCCGTGCTGGGCTCGTACTCGTAGAGGGTTTCCTTGCCGAAGCCGGCGGTCCCCATGATGCGCGAATGCAGGAAGGGATCCGGCAGCACCATGTCGGTGAAGCGCTCCCGCAGCAGGTTCAGCAAGGCTTCCTGGCTGCGGTCGGTCGGATCATAGGCGGTCACCAGGATGCGGTTGAAGGCCAGCTTCAGCCCGTGGCCGAAGGCCTCCTGAAAGGCGGTGGTGTAGCCGGCGAGGTGGGCGAAGAACTCCCCCGTCGATGCCAGGTCGGTCATGGTGGCGCGGCTTGGCACCACGATCCCGGTCGCCGCGTGCAGGGCGGTGGTCATCAGCATGTTGACGTCCGGCCGTGTGTCGATGACCGCCACATCATAGTCGCCGGCAACCTCTGCCAGGAAGGCGGACAGCTCCTCGAAATACAGGGTTTCCTCCGCCTCACCGCTGGCTGCGCGGCGCCCCAGCATCTCCTCCGCCTCCGACAGGGCCGCACCCGCGGGGACGAGGTCGATATTGGGCCAGTAGGTCGGCTGGCAGAGGGCCTTGGCGGAGAGTGGAACATGCTGCCGCGCCACCCAGCCGGCAAAGCTGTTGCCAAGCCCCACCTCCTCCGCCGGGTCCATCCCGAACTGCGCCGTGGTACTGCCCTGGCTGTCCAGATCGATCAGCAGGATACGGTAGCCCGCAAGTGCCATGTACTGCGCGAAGTGCACGCTGCTGGTGGTCTTGGCGGAGCCACCCTTGAAGTTGGTAAATGCGATGGTCGCCAGTTCCTCGCCTTTCGCCGCGTCACGCCGAGGCAGGAAGGACAATTGCCCGGTGCTTTGATAGAGTGCCGCGCGCGCCGCCATGATCTCGGCGAAATCCATGCGGGCCCGTGGCGCGATCCCCTTGCCCGCCGGCTTCAGGCCGCTGGCCTGCCGCAACTGCCGAGGCGTCACGCCCAGCAGTGCAGCCACCTCCTGGGTCGAGAAACGCCGCAGCCGCTTGCGCTTGTCCGGGGCATTCTCCACCTCGATGGCCATGCGCTGCGCGGTACGCAACACCTCGGCGACGTGGCGGAACCTGGCGGCCTGATCCATCGCACTACCTTTGAATCCGTCTTTTTCTCCTTAATGGCCTATGGTGGCTTGTGGAAGCCCCTATGGCATTGGATGCATCCAACATCGGCCAGAAGGCCCATTGGATGCATCCAATTCCGCCGGCCTGCCATCCCGCCGGACCCATGGTATAGAGCGCCGCTGCGAAGGAGCTGGGCCATGATGCAACGCGATGAACTCACCCGTGTAAAGGCACGCATCAAGGCCCTGACCGAAAAGACGGTGTCCAATGGCTGCACGGAGGCAGAGGCGATGGCCGCCGCCGAGATGGCCGGGAGGCTGCTCGAACGCTACGCGCTGAGCATGGACGAGATCGAGGTCCGGCAGGCGCGCTGCGTACAGGCCGAGGTGCCTTTGGCGGGGCGGCAGAGACGGCCCATCGATGGCTGCGTCCCGGCCGTGGCGCGGTTCTGCGGTTGCAAGGTCTGGCTGAGCCGCGACAAGGATGGGGCGCGCTATGTCTTCTTCGGCTTCGAGAGTGACGTGGCCCTGGCCACTTACCTGTTCGCGGTGATCGAGCGGGGTATGCAGACGGAGTTGGAGCACTTCCGCCACGCCCATCCCGCCCTGCGCGGCGTGCCGCTGCGTCAGGCCTCCGTCAGCTACCAGCAGGGCATGGCCGGGCGGATCGCCGAACGGCTGGAAGCGATGCTGGCGGCGCGCGAGGCCGAAGTGGCCGCCCAGCGCAGCGACAGCACCGCGTTGATGATCGTCAAGCACCGGGTGGTGGAGGACGCCTTTCGGGAGACCACCATACGCCTCGTCGCCACGCGCCGGGCGGGGATCCGGGCCAATGGCGCCTACCGCCAGGGCTATGCCGCGGGAGACCGGATCAACCTGAACCGGCCGGTCGGCGGAAGGACGCGCGACGTACTGCCATGAGCCGCGCCAGGGATACGCAGCGCGCCCGCGTCTATGCCTGGGAGGACCGCTTCGTCGCGCCTTTCGGCGGCGGTACGGTCGGCTTCGCGCAGGCCTCGCGCATGGTCGAGGCGATCTGGGCGGATCTGGGGCTGCGATATCCTCCCGGGGTCGAGCCTCTGCCCGCCCAGGCGCGCCGGCGCCTGGCGGATGCCGACCGGATGCGGCTGCGGCTTCCCGAATCCGTGCCGGACTGGGTCCTTCTGCACGAACTGGCCCATGCCCTGAGCGCTACGCATGACGGCCAGTCGGATGGCCATGGTGCCCAGTTCCTGGGATTGTATGCGCAACTTCTGGTCCGTTATCTCCGCATCCCGGAGGAAGCCTTGTTTTCCTCGATGGCCGAGGCCAGGCTGCGCGTCGATCGGGCGGCGCGGCCGCCGTTCCTGGATCCTGTCCGCGCATGACGGAGGCCCTGTCTCACCTGGCCGGCCTGAACGAGGCGCAGGCCGCGGCCGCCATGGCCACGGCACCGCAACTCGTCCTGGCGGGCGCCGGCTCCGGCAAGACCGAGACCCTGACCCGGCGGGTTGCCGATCTGATCCTCCGGCGTGGCGAGGCACCCGAACGCCTGCTCTGCATCACCTTCACTACCAAGGCGGCGGGAGAGATGCGGGCCCGGCTGGCCGCGCGGCTGGGGGCGGGGAGGGTGCCCCGCTGGGTCGGCACCTTCCATGCCGTCATGGCCCGGCTGATGACCGAGGAGGCGTCGCAGGTGCCCGGCCTGCCGCGCGGCTTCGCCATCCTGGGGCAGTCCGATGCACGGGCCGTGCTGATGGCGCTCGCCGGGCTGAAGGATGCGCGCGAGGGAATGGCTCTGCAGGATGCGGTGTCGCTGCTGAAGGGGTCCCTTCTCGGCGCACGGGATGCCTGCCCGCAGGGTCCTGCCTTCGCCCGCTTCGAGGCGGAGACCCTGCGGCAGGCGCAGGCCCTGCTCCCCGCCTATCGCGCGGAGCTGGACCGCCGCGCGGCGCTGGATTTCGACGACCTGATCACCCGCCCCGTCGAGGCCATGCAGGCGGACCGCGCCCTGGCGCAGCGCTGGGGAACGAGATGGTCGGAGCTGCTGGTCGACGAGTACCAGGACACCAACCTGGCCCAGCACCGG
Source organism: Roseomonas sp. TS2 (assembly GCF_058833935.1). NCBI lineage: Bacteria > Pseudomonadati > Pseudomonadota > Alphaproteobacteria > Acetobacterales > Roseomonadaceae > Roseomonas > Roseomonas sp. TS2. The sequence continues at coordinate 32,875 of NZ_JCACVY010000007.1, forward strand.
CTGATACGCCTTCTGGCGGGGGAACAAGGAAGGGTCTTCGCCGTGGGCGACGACACCCAGTCCATCTATGGCTGGCGGGGCGCCGATGTGTCGCAGATCCGCCGCTTCCGCCGCCAGTATCCGGGGGCGGGGGAGACCATCCGGCTGGAGATCAACTACCGTTCCGCCCGTGCCATCCTGCTGGCGGCGAATGCCGTCGCGGCGCGCGACCCGCAGGCGCTGCGCAAGACCCTGCGGCCGGCCCGGCCCGATGCGGCCTGGGGCACACCCCTGCTGCTGCGTGAGGCGGAGACGCCGGAGCAGGAAGGCCGGGCGGTGGTGAAGCATCTTCAGGCGCTGCGCGCGGGGGAGGAGGGTCTTCCCTGGAGGGAATGCGCGGTCCTGCTGCGTGCGGGCTTCCTGGCGGAGCCTATCCTGGCGGCCCTGGCCGAGGCAGGAATGCCGTTCCGCCGCGTCTCCGAGCGGGAGCCGGAAGTGCCCCGCGATATCCTGGCCGCCCAGGCCTGGCTCCAGCTGGCCATGAGCCATGACGGGCATGGCTGGAACGCCGCCGCCGATGATGCCTTCCGCCGGGCCTGCGCCCATCCGCCCAGAGGAATCTCCGGGCGGCTGTTCGCGCAACTCCGCCAACATGCCGCGGAGACCGGCCTGGCCCTGGCCGCCGCGGCGGAGGACCTGCCCGGCTCCGACGAGGACCGCCTGCGGCTGCGGGCAGTCGCCGATCAGGCGCGGGCACTTGCCGCGGACATCCACAGGCGCCGCCTGCCGCCGGAGGATGCGCTGCAACTGGCCGCCGAGCGAGCCGGGCTGGCCGCCGGGCTGCGGGAAGCGGGGCAGGCGCATCTGGCGGCCTGGGAGGCGGCCTTCAGCGCCGCCGGCCGCTTTGGCAGCCCCGCCGCCTATTGCGAGGCCACGGCGCTGGGAGAGGCGGCGGATGCCGACCTGCAGGCCGACGCCGTGCCGGTGATGACGCTGCACCGCGCGAAGGGCCTTGAATTCGGCCATGTGCTGATGCCCGGCCTGGAGGACGGCGTTTTTCCCAGCTACCGGGCGGAGGCGCAGGGCAGCCTCGCGGAGGAGCGCCGTCTTTTCTATGTCGGCCTGACGCGGGCCCGGCGCAGCCTGTGGCTGAGTTGGGTGCGGCACAGGCGGGACTGGGCAGCCAAGCCTTCCCGCTTCCTCGCGGAGATTCCGGAACAGCTTTTCAAAGGCCCGCCCGGCGCCGGGGCGCCTCCCGGCCCGGTCAAGAGGACGCTGCCCCCTCCGACCCAGGCGGAGACGGACCGCCTCGTCGCGGAATTCCACGCCCGCAGGAAGCCTCCCGGATCGGGCCGCCGGAAGAGGGAAGGGTAGGGGCGGCTCGTGGCCGGAGCCGGATCCTCTACCTGGCCTTGCCGATCATCTCCTGCACCTTCGCGGCGAGGGCGCCGAGTTCGAACGGCTTGGTCATCAACATCATTCCGGGTGCCAGGGGCTCCTTCAAGGCGTCCCCGGCATAGCCCGTGATCAGCAGCACCGGCAGGTCTGGCCAGCGCTGGCGTGCGGCGTCGGCCACCTGCCGCCCGTTGAGGCCGTTCGGCAGGCCCAGATCGGTCACCATCAAGGCCACCTGGGGTGCCTCCTGGCCGTAGAGGATGCGCAGCGCCGAAGGGCCATCGGTGGCCTCCAGCACCCGGTAGCCCAGTTCGCGCAGATATTCGGCCGAGACCGAGCGCACCGGCGCCTCATCCTCGACCAGCAGCACGACGCCTTGCCCGGCCGGTTCGGCGAAGCGCCTCTCGGCCGCCGGCTGTGGCACGGCGGCAACGGAATGCTCGCCCTGCCGGTCCGCACGCGGGAGGTAGAGGCGCAGCGTCGTGCCCTGGCCGACGGCGCTGTCGATATGCACCGCGCCATAGGATTGCCGCACGAAGCCATAGATCTGGGAGAGACCGAGACCTGTTCCCTGGCCGAGCGGCTTCGTGGTGAAGAACGGCTCGAAGGCGCGCGCCTTGGTCGCCTCGTCCATTCCGGTGCCGGTATCCGTCACCGCGATCTCGACATAGTCGCCGGGCTGGGCGCCCTCCTGGTAGGCGATCTCCGCCGCGTCCAGATGGACATTGCGGGTGGCGATCGTCAGCCTGCCGCCTTCCGGCATGGCATCGCGCGCGTTGATGGCCAGGTTGAGCAGGGCATGTTCCAGCTGGTTCGGGTCGCACAGCACGGGCCAGGAGCCGTCGCAGAGGCGCAGCTCGACCCGCACCTCGGGCCCGACCGTGCGCCGGATCAGCTCCGTCATGCCCGTGGCCAGCAGATCCGGATTCACCGTGCGGGGATGAAGGGCCTGGCGGCGGGCAAAAGACAGCAGGCGGTGCGTCAGTGCCGCCGCGCGCTCCACCCCCTGCCGCGCCGCATCCACGAAGCGTTCCGCCTCCGCCACACGCCCCTGCGCGACGCGGTGCTGCATCAGCTCCAGGCTGCCCATGATTCCCTGCAGCATGTTGTTGAAGTCATGCGCGATGCCGCCGGTCAGCTGGCCCACCGCCTCCATCTTCTGGGCCTGGCGCAGCGCCTCCTCGGCCTGGATGCGGTCCATGGCCTCGGCCTGCAGGGCATCCAGCGCGCTGCGCAATTCTGCGGTGCGCGTGTCCACCTGCACCTCCAGCGTCTCGTTCAGGTTGCGCAGCGCCGCCTCGCTTTCACGCAGGCGGCCCTCGGCGGCACGGCGCTCGGTCACGTCCTGGCCAATCTTGAGGAAGCCCTGCAGCTTGCCGTCCGGCCCTCGCAGAGCGGTCCTGCTGCCCTCGATGAACACCCGGGAGCCGTCGCGGCGGAGGTGCCAGCGCACATTCGGCGCCGAACCCTTCTCCCGCGCGACCGCAGCCTCCCATTCGGGCACACCCTGCTCGCGGTCCTGCGGTGTGTAGAGCATGGAGCCCGGCTGCCCCACCGCCTCCGCGGCGCTCCACCCGAACACCACAGCCGCGCCTGGCAGCCAGTCCGTGATCCGGTCCTCCGCATCGGTGAGGAAGATCGCGTAGTCGCGCGCCTTCTCGACAATCAGGCGGAAGCGCTCCTCGCTCGCCGCCAGGGCCGCAGTGGCGCGATGCAGGGCTTCGTTCTGCGCCTCTGCCGGCGGTGCTTCGGCAGGGACGGGGCCGGCCCCCGGCCTCGCGCGGGCAAGCTCGGCGCGAAGCCGGGCCACCTCGGCGTTCAGCGCTGCCTCGCGGCTTGGCCCGAGGCCGTCCTGCCTATTCTCGCTCATCTGCCTGAAGAGGATGGGCGCCGGCTGTCCGTGCCGCAGGCGCGAATACCAGGGAAGGAGGCGCGATGAAGCGCGCCCTCCCGGGGCGGAGCCAAGCCGACGCGGCCTGTCGCGCGGCAGAATGCAACGTGGATGAGCATGCCATGCAACCTTGATACCCAAGACCGATGCCAGACCTCGACGCGATCTGCCCCTCTAAAGTTGCAGCAGTCAGAAGGGTTGCGGCATGAGTCCCGATGCCGCATGGCCGCACACGCGCAACTGATGCCTGGCCGATCTCCGGCGACTGCAGACTATCACCATGGCCGCTATGGCCGCCCGCGCCTGCAGCAGGCCCTGCATGCCGGCGGTTGTCCTGTTCGCCGGGGCCATTTCGAGACAGGCTCATGCGGGCCTATGGGAGCCAGGCCATCGTCCGCCGGCGCTTCCGCCCCCCGGCCACCCACAGCCGCCATGCCTTTGCCGTTGCCCCGAAGCTGCTGGGCTGGGCCAAGCGCGAGCAGTGGCGGGCGCAACTTGCCTGCTCGGCGCTCACCATGGCCATCCGGCGGCATGGCGCGTCCGGCTGGGCGTGCCGGAGCAGAGCGTAGGCAGGCCGAGCAAGGTGAGGCAGCTTGTATCCGGCGCTGGCGGGCGATAGCCCAAGGCGCTGCGCGGCCGGACCGTGTTGTCGTGCCGCCGCCAGCGCTCGATCAGCACCTCGGCCTCGCAGGGCGAGCAGAAGATCTCCCGCCGCAGCCAACTGCGCACCGCCTTGGCCGCGAACGCCCGCCCGTTGCCAGAGCGGATGTGGTCCGGCGGACCGCGTTCGATAGGCAGCTCGGCCAGGACCCGAAGCACGTCATCTGCATGGCATGGAAGCCGATGCAGGGTTTCGACATCCGCGCCATGGGCGGCAGCGGCCAGGACACCAGACCGTGGCCTTCATAGAAGCTGCGTGACTCTCGAAGAACGTCTTGCCATCCGTTGCGCCGCGCCCCTTCGGTATCCAGGCCAGCAGCTCTCGCCGAGGCCTTCATCGTGCCTTCAGTCCCAGTCGCCGCATGCGGTCCCACAGCGTGGTGCGCGAGACGCCGAGCGCCCGGGCAGCATCGCCGAGCCGGCCTCCATGTTCCGCCAGGACAAGGCTGATATGTTGTCGTTCAGCCAAGTCGCGCGCCTCAGCCAGCGATTGCCTACCTTCTTCGATTGAATCGCTGGTGTTGGAGGAGATCGGCTGGCCAACAGGATGCAGGCCTGCCGCAGCATCAGGAGGCTCGCCGCTCCGGGAACGCTCCGGAAAGAGATCCGCCGCGCCAAGCTGAGAGGTGACGGCGAATAGCGCCGCACGCTCGATACGGTTGCGCAATTCACGAAGATTGCCGGGCCAGGAATGTGCCCGCAGCGCCGCCAGCCCGTCCGCAGCGAAATTGAATGATGTCTCGGCTCTGCCGCCCGTGACGCGACGCAGGAAGTAGCATGCGAGCTCGTCGATATCCTCAGGCCGGTCACGCAGCGGCGGCACAATCAGGTCCAGGACTGAGAGCCGGAACCAGAGATCCTGCCGGAAGCTGCTCCTTGTCGTCATGGACCGCAGATCGGCATGCGTGGCCGCTACAATCCGAGCTCGGAAGGGGCGGGGACGGCGGGCACCCACAGGTAGGAACACCTGCTCCTCGACCAAGCGGAGCAGACGAGCCTGAAGTGCCGTGCTCAGTTCGGCGATCTCGTCAAGGAATAGCGTGCCGGCGCCGGCCTGCCCAACAAGCCCTGGGACCTCCTCGGCAGCAGATCCTTGGCCCACACCTTCCTGACCAAGCAGAACGGCTTCGGCCTGTGCCAGCTCGGCCGGCAGAGCGGCGCAATCAACCACCACGAAGGGTTCCTGCGCCCGCGAGCCCATGTCATGCAGCATGCGCGCCATGTAACCCTTGCCGGCGCCGCTCTCTCCGGTGATCAGCACCGGAACTCCTGTTTCTGCGGTGCGCCCAAGCAGGCTGTGCAGGGCCCGCATGGGCGGCGAGCGCCAGCCGGGCATGCCCTGCGCCCCTGCGGCGCCGGCCTCAGGATCCGCGCGTGCACGCTGCAACTCGGCAAAGCCGGACAGTTTGTGGAGGAGCTGCTGCACTGGGAAAGGCTTGGCCAGGTAGTCATCCACGCCGAGACGCATCAAGCGCACGGCTTGCTCGATGCCCCCATAGGCTGTCATCACCACCACCGGTGTCGTACCGAGCTCCGGCATCAGCCGTGCGATGAGAGCTTCGCCACTCTCGTCGGGCAGGCGGATGTCGCAGAGCACCATTGTCGGCCGATGGCGGCGCAGCAGCGCCTCTCCTTCTGCGGCAGAGCGTACCCAGTGCGTGGCAACCCCCGCAAGCCGCAGACGCTGCACCAGCGATCGGCCCAGAACGGCGTCGTCCTCGATCAGCGCCACGGAAAGCGCGGCTGCCTGGTTCATGCGAGAAGCTCCGGAGGCATTGGCTCGTTCTGCGACGATGCGGCGGCGGCCTGCAGGATGATACGCGTGCCACGCCCACCTGCTCCAGGCTGCACCGCGATCTCCACGGCCAGTTGCTGACCGAGGGCGGCAACCACCTCCAGCCCGAGCCCCAGGACAGGCGCCGCATCGTCCTCTGCGGGGGAAGCAGGGCTGCAAAGCCGCCGCTCCGCGGCTGGCGAAAGGCCCGCGCCGCTGTCCTCGACCACAACGGCGAGCCGCGCATCGGTTCCCACCTTCACCACCAGCCGGACGCGGCCACCCGCTGGCGTGGCCGCAACCGCATTCAGCAGGAGGTTGAGCACCATCTGCCGTAGACGCAGCGCGTCCACGGGGAAAGGTTCTGGCAGCGCCACGCACCAGTCGAGCGCAATGCCACGCCGCTGTGCGGCAGGGGTGACGAGCACGCGCAGATCCTCGAAATCCGTCGCGGCGAGGGAGCGTGGCGGACCCCAGTCACGGTGCACGGCCAGGGTCGAGGCAACGACCCGCTCAATCTGGCGCAAACCTCGTTCCAGAACGTCCAGCGCCTCATTCCGCTCTTGCTCGTCATGGCCGAACTGTCGCGCCGTCTCAACGGCGGTCAGCATGCCAGCGAGCGGGTTCCGCACCTCATGCGCGACGGTCCCGACGAGCCGGCCGAGCAATGCCGCCCGCTCCCGTTCAGCCAGACGCCGGGAGAGGTTTTCCCGCCTGGTAAGCTGCGCGACCATGCCGTTGAAGGCATGCCCCAGCCGACCTGCCTCGCTGTCCGAGGGCGGCATCATAGACTCGGCAAGCGGTTCGAGCTGCCCGGCCCCGACCCGCCGCAGCGCCTGAGTGATGGCTAGCACCGGCTTGAGGGCGTGGCGCGCGGCAAGTGCGGAGAAGGCCGCGCCGATCAAGGCGATGGCCAGGCCGAAGCTCAGCATCGCCAGGTCAAGCCGGCGCCGGCGCTCCGTGATGGAAGAGACGTCGAGCTTCGCTGCGACCACGCCGATCACCTGCCCACGGTCCTTGAGCGGGCGCTGCGCCCAGACCGCGTCGCCATCGGTGGCCAGTTCCCAGATATGGCCATGCAGGCCGCGGGCAAAGGGGGCAGGCCATTCAGGGTTGGGGCCGATTCCGGCGGAGGCAAGCCGCTGGCCATCCGCAGAGCCAATGGCAATCCGCCGTTCCCGGATGCCTTCCTGAAAGCCAAGCGCGCGCTGCAGGGCTTCCTGGAGCGCCTCGGCGTCACCATTCCGCACCGCTGGCAGTACCGCGGCGGCAAGACCATCAAGATACACCCGGCCCAGGCGTTCTGCCTCCTGATCCAATCGTTGCCCCATCGCCCAGCTGACGAGTTGTCCTGTCGTCACGGTGAACAGGAACACAGTGGCTGCCGTGAGGAGCGGCACACGGAGGGCAAGCGGCGGGAGAGGAAGACGGAATGCCATCGGGGAGAATCGCAATGTCTGCTGCCACTTCTGCTCAACGCCAATGCGGCGCTGTCGTCGCCTGATCAGCGAAGGAGGAAGTCAGGGCGGCTTCGGGCCGGTTGCCGCCAGGGCCGCTTGCTGAACCGTAGAGCGAAGTATGAAAACACGATGCGCCAAAGTATCGCAAATTCGAAACCGCCAATGTTCGGATTAATGAACACGCTTTCCGAATTCTGAACATGCATTTGAGGATCTTTTACAAATAAAATCATCAACAAGCGCAGGCTTTACTGCAACCTGTTCGCCGTGCCTTTTGTTATTGAAGCGGTCGGGACGAACCATTCTCCGGCATCGGCAAAGGTCATGCCTGGCGTGGGCGGCCATTCCAGCCCTGACCGATCCGGCACAGGGTTTGACGGGTCTTCGCCCGCTCGACCGCGGGCAAGGAAGGTGGCCATGGCGCATGCGGCCCAGGACATAGAAGCCAGACGGCCGGAGATGACAGACAGCGCCCGTATGAAAGGCTCGGCCGAACAGACCGACGGCGCAGTGAAGAAGGACGCTGGCACCATGACGGGTGATGAGAAGATGAAGCGGAGGGCCGAATGAACCAAGAAGGTAAGGCTCGGAACGTTGTTGGCCGCGCCAAGGTCGCCGCTCAGGGTGCGCTTGGGTAAGAATCGCGGCCAGGCCGTCATCGCTCTCGGCCAGAGCGGAGAGCCTGCGGAGCAGGATACGTCACCGGCGCCTCAAGCAGAATAACGTCATGGCGGGAACGGCGTCCGGCTGACGCAACATCATCGAGTAGAAGCAGGCTGTTCCCGGGCCGAAATTCCTTGACCAAGGAGATGATTATGATTGGCGGCATTCTGAAGCTCCTCGGCGGCACCATCGGCCTGATCTTCCTGATCGGCCTGCTTGTCGTCATCGGGTTGCTTGCACTGATCTTCTAGGCCTTTGGGCGGCGCCATCCCCACAGGAGGCGACCAGCTGCGGCCCGAGGCGCTGCCTCGCTGTGCAGCCCTGCTGCAGCCAAGCAGGCGCGAGGGCGGCAAAGCACCCAGGAATACTCAACACCAGCTTGGAGAAACCCAAGACATGGCTTCAAAGCTTCACACGGCTGCTGCGGCGGCACTTCTTGCCGTTGCCCTCGGGGTAGCGGCTTGCGATGACGCTTCGGACTCTGGCGGCCAAGCCGATCAGACCTCCGGGCAGACCGGCACGACTGGCACCGGCACGACTGGCACCGGCACGACTGGCACCGGCACGACTGGCACCGGCACGACTGGCACCGGCACGACTGGCACCGGCACGACTGGCACCGGCACGACCGGCACCGGCACGACCGGCACCACTCCATAATCTCTGCTGGTCGCCGGCGGGAACATGCGGCTCTGCCGGCGGCACCAACGCCACTCTTTCGACTTGTGCGTGAAGCAGAAAGAGAAGCTCCGAGCTTGACCTTGGCGAACAGCCTAAGGTGGCCGACCTGCGCCGCCATTCCGCAATGGAGCTTCTGCAGATATTTTTGTGAGCGCGGCGGGGAAAGCGTTATTGGTAAGCAACCAATTTTCAAAAATAAGCTTCCCCACGCGAAGTCACTGCCTCGGAAGCTATGCAGTTTCCCACTGCACCCTTTGCTCGACCGGCTTGAGAAAGGCCTTTGCACCAAAGCTGGTTTCGATGGCGCCTGACGGCGTCGTTCACGCCGGTAACTTGAGAATTTGGAACATCGAACCGCGCAGCCCGCACGACCGGAGGTAGAAACAATGAGCGACAGACTTGCCGGCCGGCTCGAAGCGCTTTCTGCGCTGACAGGTATCCGTCTCGTCAGGCAAAGCGGCGAGCCGGCGCGGTTGCCAGCGGCGCTGCGCCTCCTCCGGCCGCATCAGTGGGTCAAGAACGCCATTGTCGCGTCGCCATTGCTGCTCTTCCCGGCAGATCTCACACTTGAAAACCTATACCTTATCATTTCGGCCGTGGTCAGCTTCTGCCTGCTGGCCAGTGCCGTCTATATCATCAATGATATCTGTGACCGGGAAGCCGATCGCGTGCATCCGGTCAAGCGGTTCCGCCCGATTGCCAGCGGCGCCATCAGCCTGCAGATCGCCCTCTTGCTTGCAGCCTTCGCGCTGCTGGCCGGCCTGGGTCTGGGATTGTGGCTAAGCCCCCGGTTCGCTGCCATCGGTGCCGTCTATTTTGCGGCCAATCTTGCCTACTCCTTCGGTTTGAAGAATGCCTCGATCATCGACGTCATGATCATCGCGCTCGGCTTTGTGCTGCGCATCGTGGCCGGCACGGTCGCGATCGGCGTCACCGCCGGGGTTTGGGTGATGGTCTGCGTTGGGCTGGCCGCCTTGTTCCTGGCCCTCGCCAAGCGGCGCGATGACGTGGTGCGCGCGCTCGACACTGCGCATCGCAGGAGCCTGAACGGCTATAACAAGCTCTTCCTGGACACCGCCATCGCCGTCGTGCTCGGCGCGCTGCTGGTCGCCTATGTCATCTACACGACAAACGAGGCCGCTGTGGCCCGGTTCGGCACGCCCGATCTCTACCTCACCTTGCCCTTCGTGCTCGCCGGCATTCTGCGCTACCTGCAGATCACGTTGGTGGAAGAACGTTCCGGCGCGCCGACGGTGATCCTGCTGACCGACCGTTTCATGATTGGCAGCCTGGCGTGCTGGGCGGTCAGCTTTGCCTTGCTGGTGCATCTGTGATGCTGGCCCTGGAGGCGCTGCCGGCGCCGAAGCTGCGCCGCCTGGAGTTCGGCATCATCGCCGTTATCGGTCTTTTCGCCATCGGCATGGCCGTGGCGGCGGCGCTAGCCGGCGGGCCGGAGGTCTGGTCGCATCTGCGTTCGCTCAGTCTGCCGCTGACGGTTGCCCTGCTCGGCCTGTCGCTGGCGAACTACCTGCTGCGCGGCCTGCGCTGGCACCTCTACAGCCGCCGGGTTGGCGCGGAAGTCTCGCTATGGCAGTCGCTGTTCTACTACATCTCGGGCTTCGCCCTGACCACGACCCCGGGCCGGGTTGGCGAGGCCTTCCGCCTCTGGATGATGCAGCGCTGCAACGGCACGTCCTATGAGCGGACGCTTCCGGTGCTGGTCGCCGACCGGCTTAGCGATCTCGGCGCGGTTGGCCTGCTGATGCTGTTCTGCCTTCTGACCGCCTCGCCGCAGCCCTGGCTGCTGGCCACCGCCCTTGTCGCCACCTTCGTCTCCTTTCTCCTGGCCTTGCGGCCACAGATAGCGCTGGCCGCGGTGGGCATGACCTTTCGTGCCACCGGCCGGTGGCCGCGGCTTTTCGGCCGGTTGCGCGGCATGGTTCGGCGGATGGCGGCACTTTTCTCGCCGGAGGTGTTGCTGCTGACCCTTACCCTGGCCTTGGCCGGCTGGCTGGCCGAGTGTTATGCCTTCTTCCTGATCCTGCAGGCTTTCGGCGCGGAGGTGCCTTTGCATCATGCCGTCCTCATCTTCACCGCCGGCATGCTGGTGGGTGCGGTCACCCTGATCCCTGGCGGCGTGGGCGGCACGGAGGCAACCATGCTGGCCCTGCTCGCCGCCCAGGGCGTGCCGATGGAGCTGGCCATTCCAGCTATCGCGGTGATCCGCGTGACGACGCTCTGGTTTGCCGTCGCTCTGGGCTGCCTCGCCCTGCCGCAGGCCCTTCGCCGCGCCCGGCAGGCTCTCTGATGGCCTGGAAGCGGATGGCGCTACAGGGCTGGGGGCGCGTCACGCGCGCCGAGACCCTGGCCAGCCGGCCCGAGCGGCAGCGCGAGGTTGCTCCGCTGCTCCTTGCGCCTGAGGCGGCACCGGGCCTGATCGCCTATGGTGGCGGCCGCAGCTATGGCGACGTGGCGCTGAACTCCGGCGGCGCGACGCTGCTGACCCAGCGCCTCAACCGCCTGCTGGATTTCGTGCCGGATACCGGCCTGCTGGTCTGCGAGGCCGGCGTGACCTTCCAGGACATCCTGCGCACCTTCCTGCCACGCGGCTATGCCGCGCCCGTCTCGCCGGGAACCGCCTTCGTCACCATCGGCGGCGCCATTGCCAACGACGTGCATGGCAAGAACCACGACCGCCACGGCAGCTTCGGCGACCATCTGGCCTGGATCGAGCTGGTGCTGCCTGACGGCCGACTGGTGCGCGCCTCGCGCGAGGAGGAAGCGGAGCTCTTCGCCGCCACCATCGGTGGTCTGGGCCTGACCGGCCTGATCCTGCGCGCCGCCTTCCACCTGCAGAAAGCGCCCTCGACGCATTTCGTGGTGCACGAGCGCCGCCTGCCCGACCTGCAGAGCTTCATGGCCGCCTTCGCCGAGGTACGGCGCCAAGCCACCTACTCGGTCGGCTGGATCGACGGCGTGGCGCGCGGTGGGCAACTGGGGCGCGGCATCCTGCAGACGGCGGAATATGCCACCGGCGAGGTGCCGCGCGCACGGCCCGCCCGGGAGCGCCGCATGCCGGTGGACCTGCCGGCCCTCGCACTGAACCGCCACAGCGTCCGCCTGTTCAACGAGGCCTATTTCCGCCGCGTCCCGGCTGCGGGGCGCGAGCGCATCCTGCCGGTGGAGCAGTTCCTCTATCCGCTCGACGCGGTGCTGGACTGGAACCGCCTCTACGGCAAGCGCGGCTTCTACCAGTTGCAATGCGTGCTGCCCGACGCGGCGGCCGAGCGTGGCCTGCCGGCGCTGATGGAGCGGGTCGCCGAGGCTGGCGCCGCCTCCTTTCTGGCGGTGCTCAAGACGCTTGGTGAGCGTGGGCGGGGTTATCTTTCCTTCCCTCTGCCGGGCTTCACCCTGGCACTGGACCTTCCAGCCCGCCCGGAGACCCCTGCGCTGATGGCCCAGCTTGAATCCATGATCCTCGACCATGGTGGCCGGGTCTACCTGGCCAAGGACGCCTGCCTCTCGCCTGAGGGCTTCCGCCGCATGTATCCCGAGTTGCCGCACCTGCAGGCGGTGCTGAAGCGGGTGGACCCCGCCGGCCGCATGCGCTCGGACATGGCGCGGCGCCTGCAGATCCATGATGCGGCATGACGGCCGATCTCTGGGTGGTGCTCGGTGCCAGTTCCTCCGTCGCCCGCGCCTTCGCCCGCGCCGCGGCGGAAGGCGGGGCCGACCTCGTGCTCGCCGGGCGCGACCAGGCCGACCTCGCCGACACCGCCGCCGACCTGCGCCTGCGCACCGGGCGCCGGGTGGAGTGCCTCGACTTCGACGCCGCCGGCTTCGACAGCCATGACGCCTTCGTCGAGACCTGCTGGCGGCTGGCCGAAGGGCACCGCCTGAACCTCTTCTTCGCCGCTGGCAGCATGCCGGACCAGGAAGCGGCCATGCGCGACTTCCGGTTGGCGCGCTCCATCGTGGAGGTGAACTTTCTCAGCGTGGTCTCGCTGCTGAACCGGCTGGAACCCGGTCTGCGTGCACAGCGCGGCGGCGCCGTGGTGGTGCTCGGCTCGGTGGCCGGTGACCGTGGGCGGCGCAAGAATTTCCTCTACGGCTCGGCGAAGGCGGGGTTGCACGCCTACCTCCAGGGTATGCGCGGTCGCCTGCTGGCCGACGGCGTGCGCGTCGTCACCGTGAAGCCCGGCTTCCTCGACACGGCCATGACCTGGGGCCTGCCAGGCCTTTTCCTGGTGGCCTCGCCCCAGGCGGCGGCACGTGCCGGCCTGCAGGCTGCCGGAAAGGGACGCGACGAGATCTATTATCCCGGCTTCTGGCGCCTGATCATGCTGATCATCAAAGCCATTCCCGAGAGGCTGTTCAAGCGCCTTTCCATCTGACGCAGGAGCATCCGTGGACCTCACCTATCCGCTCGCCCCCCTGCTTGGCTATCTCGCTGCAGGCAGCCTGAAGTTCGCCATCAACACGCTGCGCGACCGCAAGGCCGCCTGGCGCGGCATCGGCCTCGGCGGCGCCGTCAGCACGCACACCACCATCGTCTGGACCACCTGCTGGCTGCTCGGCTTCCGTGACGGCTTTGGCCAGCCGGCCTTCTCGGTGGCACTGACCCTGGCGGTGATCGTGATGATCGATGCCATGGACCTGCGCCAGAAGATCGGCGCCCAGGCCCTGGCGCTGAAAGCGGCCTTTCCCGAGCGGCCTGATGTGGCGGCGCTGCGCGGGCGCCTCGGGCACAAGCCCCAAGAGGTTCTGGGCGGCATCGCGCTCGGCGCCCTTTGCGCCGCGATGCTCAACTGGCTCTGAGCCTCCCGGAGGGCCACGCTGTGGCGGGCGCTGCTGTTTCTCCACACTCTCGTCACATTCCCGCCCTACCCGGGATCGGTCCGCCACTGCGCGGCATCCCTCTGCCCAGAGCCGGAAAAATGGCATGACTGGTCGCTTTCGCTTTGCGCATTCGTGGCGTTGGATGCTCCTGGCCCTCGCCCTGCTGCCGGTCCATCGCTCCTCCTCCGCGACCAACAGCACCTCGCATGCCAGCGGGCCTGAGATACGCAAGATCTGCCAGGTGGTCGGCGAGTTCGATCGCCAGCAGGGCATGCCCACCGTCAATGCCACGGAGCGCCGGTTCAAGTTCTGGGGGGCCGATCTCGGCGCCTCCTTCGAGCATAAGGGCAGGCTCTACTTCCTGTTCGGCGACACGCATCCGAGTGGCGGTCTGGTCCGCGCGCGAGACGCGGATTCCATGGCGGTCAGTGACACCACCAACCCGCGGGACTGCATCCGCCTGTCGTTTCTGACAGACCCGGATGGCGGCTTCCGCCAACTGCAGATCCCCGGCGTGTATTCCGGTGCCTTCGCGGTGCCGACAGGCGGCTTCAGCCTCAACGGCCGCATGTACATCCTGGCCACTGGCGATCATCGCGAGCGCGGAAATGTCGGCCGTTCCGTCCTCGCGCGGTCGGATGATGACGGGCACGAATTCCGCTACCTCTACGACATCTCGCGCGACAAGATGGTGCATGTCGCGCCGGTGCTTGTATCCGCAGGGCAGGTGCAGAACCTGCCGGCCCCCGACGGCGCCGGCGTGCTGCTCTGGGGCAGCGGCGACTTCCGCCGCAGCAACCCGCATCTTGCCTTCCTGCCTGCCGGCGCCGTCGAGGATACGAGTGCATTGCGGCATTTCGCCGGCCTCGACCCGGTGACGAAGACGCCGCGCTGGAGCGCCGACGAGGCGGAGAGCGTGCCGCTTTTCGACCAGCCCTGCCTCGGCGAACTCTCGGCCGGCTGGAACGCCTTTCTCCAGAAATGGATGCTGCTCTATACCTGCGGCGGCCCGCGCGCCGCCACGTTCCTGCGCACCGCCGATCAGCCCTGGGGCCCCTGGTCGGCGCCGGAGGCGCTGGTCGATCCGGCGCGGGAAGACGGTGAATGCGGCTTCATCAGCGCCGGGCGGCCGCCGCAGCAGCAGCCCGCGTTGCTGCAGCTTGTCCGCCTCGGCCGCCGCTGCCACACGGTGTCGGATCCGCACACGCCTTTCACACCGGGCGAGGCATATGGGCCCTACCTGATCTCCCCCTTCACCGAGGGCGAGCCCGGTCTCTCCTCAACGATCTATTTCCTCGTCTCCACCTGGAACCCCTATACCGTCGTGCTGATGCAGGCGACGCTCCGCGCTGGCAGCGGCCCCATCCTGCGCGACGCCGCGCCAGTGGCGCGGCACCCCTGAAATCCGCCTTCGGCTGCTGGGGTGAACCAGCAGCCAGCTTGGACGTTAGTGTCGGCTGCAAGAGGCCTTCCCCAGCGAGAGCGAGCACCCCCCCTGATGCCCCTCAGCGATCTGTCTGTCGGAACGGCGGCCGTCCCGCACCGCTCCTGGCGCGTGCACATCACCAGCGCCGCCTGGGCGCATGTCACCCTGGCGCTCTGCCTCGTGGTGGCTCTGCTGCCGCTGCTGGCCACCAGCATGCCGCCCTTGTTCGACTATCCCAACCACCTGGCCCGGGTCGACGCTATCAATCACTGGGCCAGCAGCCCCGGCCTGCAGGCGAACTACCGGCTTGCCAGCTTTCTGATTCCGAACATGCTGTCGGACGTGGTGATGCTGGCACTGATGCAGGTCGCCGATGCGCGGGCGGCGGGCCTTCTGCTGCTGGCCCTGACCTTCATCCTCACGCTGGGCGGTCTCTACCTTCTCAATCGGGCCGTGGCCGGCCGCTACAGCGTCTGGCCCCTTCTGGCCGGCGTCTTCCTGACCAACGAAATGTTCTTCTGGGGCTTTCTCAACTACAACCTGGGTCTCGCCCTGCTGCCTTGGGGCCTCGCGGCCTGGCTGCTGATGGAGGGACGGCCGCGCTGGCAGCAGGTGATGCTGGGCGCATTCTTCGCACTGCTGATCTTTCTCGCGCACCTCGTCGCCTTCGGCCTCTACGCGGTGGCCATCGCAGCGCTGGAACTGCGGCACGCCTGGCTGCGGCGGCGCGAGGGGCTTGGCCCTGCCTTCCTGCGCCTCGTTGCGTCGGCTTCGCAATTCGTCCCCGCCCTGGTGCTCTACTGGGCGATCAGCCCGTCGCACGGCCTGCCGCTGAGCCCGCACTTCAACTTCAGCGCCTTCGTCAAGCTCTCTCCCTTCACCCGCCTGCTTTCCTCCGGCAACCCGCATGCGGATGCCGCCGCCTCGCTGATCTCGGTGGCAGCCCTGGTGCTGGCGCTGACGATGCGGCAGGTCCGGCTAAATCCCGGCCTGTTGCTGGTTGCCGCGCTCTTCGCCCTGCTGGTGCTGGTGCTGCCCTATTCGGCGATGGAGTCATTCTTCCTGGACTGGCGGATCGCCATCGCCGCGGCCTTCATGCTGCTCGCTGCAATCGTGCCACGCCGCCCGCGCCCGCTGGCGACAGCGATTGCTTCCATGGTCATCCTGCTGCTGCTGGGCTCGCGCAGCTACGTTCTGGCGCAGGACTGGCGCGTCCAGGGGAAGGTGATCGGCGAGATGGTCGCGGCCTTCCAGCGCATTCCGCCGGGAAGCTTCATCATTCCCGCCGCGCGCTACCCGATTGAACTCGGCGACTGGACGCAGACGCGCCGCATGCGGCCGCCGCCCGAACACATCGTCGCCTATGCGATGATTGACCGCCAGGCCATCATCCCCAGCCTCTTTGCCAAGGCGGGGCAGAATCCGCTCGTCTTCGAGCCGCTCCTGCCGGAGATGAAAGCCTTGGACCGTGGCCCGATCGCCCGCGTGCCGGACGCGGCGGCGTTCCGCCCGCTGGTCCAGAACGCGCTGGCCGTGGCCTCGCGGGCCGATGAGGTGCAGCCGCCGCTCGCGGGAGTCTACATCGCCATGTACCAGTGGGGCTGCGAGGACTGGCTGGCGGGCCTTGCCGTGCAGCCGGTGGCCTGTGGCCAGGGCTTCTCGGTGATGCGTGTCGTGCCGCCGGCCAAGGCCTCAGAGGAGGCCCGGTGATGGCGGCGTCGCTCTCTCATCCAGCGCGGCGCGCGCTGACCGCCGCCCTGTGCCTGCTGCTGCTGCCGCTCATCGTCTGGAGCCTTGCGCGGGCACTGCCCACGCCGGGGCTTCTGGACTATGGCTCCTTCATCGCCTCCGGCCGGGCGGCCTCCGAGGGCCTTGACCCCTACGGCATCTATCCGCTGACGTTCCACGTGGCGTTGCCGGGCTTCGAATCCTGGAACCCCAACCTCAATCCGCCGGCCGCGCTGCCGCTGTTTCAGTTGCTTGGCTTGCTGGACCCGCATCAGGGCTTCCGCCTGTGGTGGAGCATTTCTGTGCTCTGCTACGTCGCGACGATCCTGCTGCTGGTGCGCCGCCAGGGCAGCGGCGATGGGCGCTGGCTGGCTGCTCTCTGGGCTTTCGCCCTTGCCGGGTTCTGGGACACGCTGGTGCTCGGGCAGATCTACCTGCCGCTGGTGCTGAGCGCGGCGGCTGCCTGGCTGCTGCTCGACCGTGGGCGGGGCCTGGCCGCGGGTGTTGCCATCGGCCTCGTCGTTGCAGTGAAGCCGAACTTCGCTGTCTGGCCGGTCTTGCTGTTCCTCTCAGGCTATTACCGGCCTGCAGTTTCTGCTGGCGTCACGGCGCTCCTGCTCAGCCTTCTGCCCGTGCTGCTCTACGGGCCTGAGGTCTACCAGCAATGGTTCGCAGTGCTCGCCGCGGAAGGGAACCGCGCCGTTTTCCTCACCAACGCCTCGCTGGCCGGCTTGCTGCAGCGAGGCGGGCTCGGTGCCTTTGCGGCGCCCGCCGGCGCCTTGGTGCTGGGCGCGCTTGCCCTCTGGGCTTGGCGCTGCCGGCCCAGCCTGGCACAGGCGAGTGCGCTGGGCCTGGTTGGTGCGTTGCTCGCCTCACCGCTCGCCTGGGTGCATTACACGCTTTTCCTGTTGCCTGTTTTTCTCCTCCGGCCGTTGAACTGGGCTCTCAGCTTGGCGGCGGTGCTGTTGTTGATCCCGGTCCCTTGGGTTCTGGCCTTCATGGGATCACCTGCCTGGGTCCAGGCGACGTTCGGCTCCATCTACGGATGGGCGGTGCTGCTGTGCCTTGTTGGCGCGATTGCCGGCATGGAGTGCCGGGCTGGCGGAGGAAGACGCCTGCGGCGGCAGGCCGCCTCCGCCGACCTTGCCCAAGGATCCGGAGCAAGCTGAAGCCTGCCCGGGAGAACCCGCCAACGGCCGTGTACGCCGAAATCTGCTGGCAGCCGGTGGGGCAGGGGGACGTCTCGGATCACCGGGGGCTACACGGCCCGTACTATATCCGTCCCGCTCGCGGGGCAGCGGCGGCTCCAGCCAGCGGTGCCGCACGCTCAGGCAGCACGCCGTTGAACAGCAGCCGCAGCACAGGGCGGCGACGGACCAGTTGCTGATGAAACCCCAGCGACAGGATCGTGGAAGCCGCCACCAGCAGCACGAACTGCAGCAGCACCGGAATTCCGGTACCCATCATAAGCACCACGCCGAACACGATGAAAACCTGGTGCACCAGATAGACGGTGAAGGAAGAGTCCACCGCGATCTGCACCAGCCTGTTGGCGCCCTGAAAGCAGGCCCGCATCCCCGACATCAGGATATGGGCGAACAGGATGCCGACGACGGGCATCAGGAAAAAGGTCACGGCCCGGTAGATGTCCTCGTCCCGCCACTGCACAGCGGCCAGTGCCGCCGCCAGGACAAGCCCTGCCGCCCACATCCACCAGTGGATGCGCGTGAAGCGGTCCAGCCAGTCGCGGCGCAGCGCAAGGGCGGCACCGCACAGGAAGACGGGCAGATGGGCCGAGGTGCGCGCCAGCACCAACATGCCATAAAGGGTCGAGTTGAGGCCCAGGACACTCAGCGCCACCACCGTGCCCAGCGCAGCGACCCCGCTGAACAGCAGCAGGCCAGGCGCCACCCACCAGCGCGAAGCCATCAACCCGGCAATCTTGTCGGCGCAGCGCGCCAGCGCAGGCATCCAGCGCAGGCGCAACAGCACAGCCAGGATCGAGGAATAGATCAGCAGATCGATCAGGAACCAGAGGTGCGACACCCAGGGCTCGCCAGGTGTCGCCAGCATGCTGAGCCACAGATCCAAGACTTGGCTGGGTTCAGCCTGCCAAAGCGCCCTTCCCAACATGAGCAGTGGATTGATCAGGATCGTGGCAGCAGCCAGAGGCACGCCGAGGCGGACCAGGCGGCTTCGCCACCAGGACCCGGGACGCCGCTGACAGAGCATCATTGCAAAGAACCCGGCGATCAGGAGGAACACCGGCATGCGGAAGGTGTGGCTGAGCTGCGCCGCCCAGCTCAGCAGGGCCGAGTCCCGCTCCGCTTCGACGATCCAGGCCTGATGGGACGAGAAGGCCAGCGCCGCATGGTAGGGAATGCCCAGGAACATCAGAATGGCGCGCAGATAGTCCAGGTAGTGATGGCGCTCATTCTTGGATGGTTCGCAACTTCGATCAGCTGTCATTCCCACTCGATCCGCCAGGGCTGTTGTGCAGGGCGCTGCTGAGCAGCGCGGTGAAGATAGGTCTGCCCGAAACCGGACAGCAGCATCAGCAGGACGCCGGGAGGGCTGGCGAAAGCCGTGCAGGCTTTTCCCTCCCATGCCGGCGCGGGGCCTAGCGGAAGACCAGAGCCGGCACGCGGCACTCGCGCAGCAATGTCGAGGTGACACTGCCGAGGAACATCCGCGTCAGCACACCATGGCCATAGGCGCCCATGACAAGCAGATCAGCCCCGCTTTCGGCGACCACGCGGGCTATGACGTCTTCCGGCCTTCCGGGCAGGATCTGCATACGAACGTCCAGGCCAGCCTCACCAAGCCTGAAGCGCGCCTCAGCCAGCCCTTCCTCGTCGGTACCGGCATTTCCGACGGTGAGTAGATGAACCGAGACACCATGCAGGAGCGGCTGCCGCGCCAGATATTCGACGGCCTTGCGGGAGGCGGCGCGGCCATCATAGGCGATCACCGCCCGGCTGATCGGCTTGAAGGCGCGTGAGGCGACCAGGACCGGGCAAATGCTGGTGCGCAGCACCCGCTCCAGGTTGCTGCCCAGATGGCCCTTGGCAAAGTCTGCCGCCTCGCCGCGCTTGCCGACGACAACCAGATCGGCGGCTTTCTCGAACTCCGGCAGCGCCTCCACCAGCGCCCCATGGCGGAGGGTGAGGGTGACCTCGGCAATGCCCGCAGCGCGCAACACCCGCTCGGCGTCTTCCAGGATGGCTCTTGATCGCTGCTGTGCGAGGCGCCCCTGAGCCTCGTCCAGCTCGACCATCTTCCGGAGAAGATCCTGTGAGGCGTCAAATCCGATGGCACCGCTCAACTCCGCTTCCCTGGCTGCGCCGGGGTGACGGTCCAGCATGTGCAGAACCTCCACAGCCGCGTTCAGGCGGGAAGCCGCCCAGGCGGCATGTCCATAAATACTCGGCGCATAGATCGAGCCGTCGGTGCAGGCGAGTATTCTGGCCATATGATCCCCCCCTCAGTGTGCCGAGAGTTGCTCGAGCGCATCCGGCTTGTCGTGCATTGCCAGGCGGTCGACGAGTGAGATGCTCTCCTCGTTCAGCCCGACGATTTCCACCTGTGTGCCTTCGCGGCGGAATTTCAGCACCACACGATCCAGCGCGGCAACGCCTGTCAGATCCCAGAAGTGGCCTTGCGTGACGTCGATAGTGACGCGCTCCAACACTTCGCGGAAGTCAAAGGCGTCGCCAAAGGAGGCTGCCGAAGCGAAAAAGATGTTGCCGCGGACGTAGTATGTACGCGCCTTGCCATCGGCTGAGAGTTCCGACCGGACGCGGACAATGCGCGCCACCTTCCGGGCGAAGAAGAGGCCGGAGAGCATCACGCCGACGAGAACGCCCTGGGCCAGATCATGCGTGGCGACCACCACGGCGACCGTGGCCAGCATCACGGTGCTGGAGCTCTTGGGATGCACGCGCAGATTGGCAACCGAGCGCCAGTTGAAGGTCCCGATCCCGACCATGATCATCACCGCGACCAGGGCGGCCATCGGGATCTGCCGCACCCATTCGCCGAGCACCAGGATCAGGAAGAGCAGGAAGACGCCGGCGAACAGCGTCGAAAGTCGTCCGCGTCCACCGGATTTTACATTGATGACGGACTGGCCAATCATTGCGCAACCCGCCATGCCGCCAAAGAACCCGGAGACGATGTTGGCGATGCCCTGGCCGTTGCACTCGCGGTTCTTGTCGCTGGACGTATCAGTAAGATCATCGATGATGGACGCCGTCATCAGCGATTCCAGGAGGCCGACCACGGTTAAGGTCACTGCGGTGGGCAGGATGATCCGCAGCGTCTCGAGGTTGAGCGGTATATCGGGAAACAGAAAGAACGGCAGTTCGGCCGGAAGCTCGCCCATGTCGCCAACCGTGCGCAGCGGCATGCCGCTGACGATGGCGAGGATGGTCAGCACGACGATGGCGATGAGCGGCGACGGCACCGCCGTGGTCAGACGCGGCAGCAGATAGATGATGGCCAAGCCCAGCGCTGTCATGGCGTAGGTCTGCCAGCCATGCCCCACCAGCTCGGGGATCTGTGCCATGAAGATCAGAATGGCCAGGGCGTTGACGAAGCCGGTCATCACTGAGCGTGAGACGAAGCGCATCAGGTCGCCGAGCCGCAGAAGACCCGCGATGATCTGGAGGATGCCGGTGAGAATGGTGGCAGCGAGCAGATATTGCAGGCCATGGTCCCGCACCAGCGTGACCATCACCAGCGCCATGGCGCCGGTGGCCGCGGAAATCATCGCTGGGCGGCCACCCGTGAATGCGATCACTACGGCAATGCAGAAGGAAGCGTAGAGGCCAACTTTCGGGTCCACGCCCGCGATGATGGAGAAGGCGATTGCCTCTGGAATAAGGGCGAGAGCCACGACCATGCCCGCGAGGAGATCCCCGCGGATATTGCCGAACCACTCGGCCCTTATATTGGCCAAGCTCATGGCAGCAATGCTCCAAGGCGGCGCCGGTTGGGCGCGCGGCGGCAGAGAGGCGACGCTCAACGTCGCTCACGGCAACTCATGTGGAATCGGGGGCAGATACGCGACAGAACGCGCTTGCCGATGGCAGCAAGGTGTCTCGAAACGAAGGCTTTGCCTTCGTGATGGGTCTCTGAAGACCTACATCGGACTGATCGCTGGACCTTGTTGCATGGCCTCCGCCTCAGCGAGGGCTCGGTAATGCTCCCGGGAGACGATCTCCCGTCGAATTGGTCAATTCCAGTATCCAAGTTCCTCGCATCGCACAACCCACAAAAGGGTTAGCGCGAGCGGCTCTCCAATCCTGACCAGGGGCGCGATGTCCACGCTTATTTCGGCCGCAGCCGAGGCGGAAGCCTCGCGGCGGTGAACCTTTGCCATCGCCGCCCGCCCTGATGCGGGCAAGACCACACTCACAGGCAAGCTGCTGCTCGGAAGGGGAGTGATCCAGTGTGCCGCGCAGGTCCGTTCCAAAGGCAACCGGCGCCGCACCCGCTCCGATGGGACCAGGGTCAAGCAGGAACGCGGCCTCTCTGGCGGCACCAGCGTCATGACCCGCGACCCGATAACCTTTTATTATCGTGCTGAACGATTTGCGTAGGGGCCGATGCCTTCAAGCTGGGGCTAGAGCCCTTGGGAGGAGGACTCCTCCTCCCAAGGGCAAGCCTTCAGATGGGGCAGACACCGCTGGCGCATTGCAGATGCGCCCAGTCCACCGCCTCCTGCACCGCGCCGTCGTGGATGTTTTCCACCATTGCGGCGAAGCGGGCGGTGGAGACCTCCTCCTCGGGCAGATACTCGTAGCCCAGCTCGTTGTCCGGCCGGCTCGGCAGCACGGAACAGCAGCGCACCTGCGGCTGGTGCTCGCGCACCATGGCGCGGAAGGATTCCAGGTCGTGCCGGTCGGTGTAGACCTTCAGCGTGTAGCTCACCTGGTTGCCGCGCTCGGCGCCGATCCAGAAGGCCTCCAGCAGCTGCAGCCAGCGATACTGCTCCTCCGGTGTTGCCTCGGGCGCGGTGACGAGCGCCTCGTCCATGCCCAGGCGCTGCGCCAGCGGCACGGTGGGAAAGCCCACGATGGTCATGCCGGGAAAGCTGCGAAGCTCGCGCAGCGGGTAGCCGCGCGCCTCGTACTCAGCCAGCAAGGGGTCGGAACCCACCGCCCAGCCCCCGGCCGCCGCATCACGCGTGCCCTTGAACTGCACCCAGCGGAGATATTGCCGCCGCGCCGGGAGATGCGCGCCCTCGGTCAGGCCGAACAGCTTGCTGGTGGTGCCGGCGGGCTTCACCGTGGTCACCGTCACGGGATCAGCCATGCCGAGGCTGGCCGCGTACTCGGCCGCTTCCTGCTTGGCCGCATCCGAGAGCCGACGCAGCGCCTGCCAGAAGGGGGCGGAGCGGCGCTCGTCCAGCAGGTCCTGGAAGCCGAGGCCGAAACGCATCCAGGCCCATTCATGCAGCCCGGTGGGGCCGATGCCGATGCGGTTGGTGCGCGCGACCTCCTCGCCATAGAGAGCATCCATCCGGTTGGCGCGGATCAGGAAGCGCACGCCGAGCCGGACCGAATCCTCCACCCGCTCATCCCACAGCCGCGCCACATCCTCCGGCGCCGTGCCAGGGCGGAACTGCTCGAACCCCACGGGGCAGGCCATCAGCGGCGCGAAATCGGCGATGACGCAGTAGCCGCCCGTGACATGCAGGGTGATCTCGCCGCAGGGGTTGGTGGTGACGGGGAAGCGCGCCTGTGCGGCGCGGCGGGATGCCTCGGCCAGCAGCCCGGCGGCGGCGTCCACCTGGTAGCGGGCGGAGCGGAAGTCGCGGCCATCCTCGTGCACCGGCTTGTCCCAGGCGCTGCCGGTGCGGTGGTCCTCCAGCAGGTCGCCGTTGATGAAGCCGGGCTCGCCATTGATGTAGGCGCAGGCCGTCACCTCCTCGAACACCATGCGGGCCTGGGCGGTGAGCGGGTCCGCCCCGTCGCCCTCGCGCAGGCGCTGCCAGAATTCGCGGTCCACCATGACGGAGTGGTTCGCCGTCCAGAGCCCGCCCTCCGACTTGGCGCGGATGAAGCGGCGGATGCCTGGGTCGCGCCAGGACTTGGTGGCCATGCGCGCGGCGCGGCGGGCGCCGCCCACCTGCACCTCCACCGAGAGGTGGTGATCGACCAGCAGCGCCTGCTCCCAGGGCTGCAGCGCCTCACCCTCCGGGTCCCGCGTCCGGGCCGGCTCGATGACGTGGCGGCGGATGTTGATCAGCCCGCGCAGCAGCGAGATGGGGCCGGAGGAGGGGCGGCCCTGCATGCCCTTGATGGGGCTGCCGCCGGGGCGGATGCCCGAGAGGTCGATCACCAGGGTGCGGCCGCGCTCGGCGCGGAAGGCCATGGCCTCCAGCACCTCGATCGCCTTGGCCCAGCCCTCGCGGCTGTCCTCCACCCGGTGCAGCACGGCGCCTTCGGGGAGGCCGTCCAGCGAGGGCAGCAGCGTCTCGGCCAGGAAGCCGCGCACCGTGGCCTCGGCCTCGGGGCCGAACTGCTCGGGGCCGGTGCCCCAGGGCAGCAGGTTCAGCTCGATGCCGAAGCGGCACAGCGCCGCCCTGTCCTGCGGGTAGTCGGCATGGTCCGGGGCCAAATAGAGGGCGAGGTCAGGAGCCTGGCCCCAATCCGTAGTGATCAGCGCGTCGTCATAGGCGCGGCCGACGCCGGAGCCGTTCAGCAGCAGGTAGAATTCGGCGAAGGAGGCGATGGCCGTCGCGCAGTTGGTGAACACCTCCATGTTGCGGCCGGGCTGCGCGGCATCGCCATGCTGGAGGTGGCGGCCGGAGGTGAGCAGTGCCCCGGTCGCGATGGCGTTGCGCAGCCGGGCGCGCTCCACCTCCAGCGCCCCGCCGGCGCCGAGCAGGCCGATATTGCCGGTGGAGACACGCTCCGCCACCCGGCCGAAATCCTCCTGGTCCTCCGGGCGGAACACGGTGCGGCGGCCGACCGCCAGCCCCATGCCCCTGTCCAGCGGGCGGGCAGCCAGTGCTTTCTCGCCAAAGCTCTCCCCCGGAATCCGCGCTTGCGTGCGCGGCCGGGCGAGGGCGTGAATCGGCTGGCTGAATCCATCCATGGGAAAAGCTCCGGTAGACTGTTCGCGGCGGCCCCGAGTTGCGAATCGGTCTCAGGCTCCACACCAGATATGGTATGACCGAAAACCACCATGTACTAAATAGGGTTTCTGGGGTGTGAGTTCACGCCCTCAGGAAGCGCCATGAAAACAACGGCCCGGCGGAGTTTCCTCCGCCGGGCCTGAGGCCGGCCGCGCAAGGGGCTGGAATGATTCAGCGCAGGGTGGGGTCCAGCCGGTCCCGCAGCCAGTCGCCCAGCAGGGAGACGGAGAGGGTGGTCAGCACGATCACCAGCGAGGGCGAGAGCAGGATCCAGGGCGCCCGCGTCAGGTATTCCCGCCCGTAGCCCACCATGTTGCCGAGCGAGGTCTGCGGCGGCTGCACGCCGAGCCCGAGGAAGGAGAGGCCGCTCTCCAGCAGGATGATCTCGGGGAAGGCCAGCGTCATCGAGACGATCAGGGTGGAGGCGATGTTGGGCAGCACGTGCCGGCCATAGACCCGCCAGGGCGTGGCGCCGAGCTGCTTCACCGCCGCGGCATAGCCCTGCGCGCCCGCGCTGACGGCCAGGCCGCGGGCGATGCGCGCGTAGCGTTCCCACCCGTGCAGCCCGAGCAGGCAGACGAACAGGGTGAGCGAGTTGCCGAAGAAGGCCAGCACCGAGAGCGCCAGGATCAGGAAGGGCATGGCCGCCTGGAAATCCACCAGCGCCAGCACCGCCTGCTCGGCGAGGCCGCGGAAATGCGCGGCGAGGAAGCCCATCGTCACGCCCAGCGCCGCCGAGATCATCGCCGCGCCGAAGGCGATCAGCAGCGAGATGCGGATGGAGACGATGAGGCGGCTCAGCACGTCCCGCCCCAGCTCGTCCGTGCCCAGCGGGTGCAGCCAGGTGCCGCCCATGAAGACGGGCGGC
The DNA here is from genome assembly GCF_058833935.1 of Roseomonas sp. TS2. Taxonomy (NCBI): domain Bacteria; kingdom Pseudomonadati; phylum Pseudomonadota; class Alphaproteobacteria; order Acetobacterales; family Roseomonadaceae; genus Roseomonas; species Roseomonas sp. TS2. Next base: position 58,385 of record NZ_JCACVY010000007.1, read on the forward strand.
GCGAGGCGGCTGCGCAGGTCGAGCGCGGTGATGGAGTAGGGGGTGATCCACTCCGCCAGCAGCGCCACGCCCAGCATCAGCGCGATCCAGCACAGCGCGAAGATGACGAGCGGCGGCAGCCCGGCGCGCTTCGGCTTCGGCGGGGCCACCGCCGGCGCGGCGGCGTGGTCCATCGTGGCGTCGGACATCAGGCGGTCCCCCGCGCGCCGTTCCGCAGCCGCGGGTCCAGCACGCCATAGAGCAGATCCACCACCAGGTTGGCGGTGACCATGGTGGCGGCGACCAGCAGCAGGATGGCCTGCACCACCGCCAGGTCCCGGTTGGCGACGGCCACCACCAGCAGCCGCCCCACGCCGGGCCAGGAGAAGACGCTCTCCACCACCACCGCACCGGCCAGCAGGCTGCCGATCATGAAGCCGACGATGGTGACGGTGGGGATGGCGGCGTTGGGCAGGGCATGGCGGCGCACCGCCACCTGCCAGGGCACGCCCTTGGCCAGCGCGGTACGCATATAAGGCTGGCCCAGCACCTCCAGCATGGCGGAGCGTGTGAACCTTGCCAGCACCGCCGCGCCGCCCAGCCCCAGCGTGATGACCGGGAGGATAGCGTGGCGCCAGCTTTCCTGCCCGCCCGAGGGCAGCCAGCCGAGCTGCACCGCGAACAGCAGCACCAGCATCAGGCCGAGCACGAAGGAGGGCACGGTGAAGCCGGCCACAGCCAGCAGCATCACCGCCCGGTCGGCCCAGGAATTGCGGTGCAGCGCGGCATAGACCCCGGCCGGGATGCCGAGCCCGATCTTGATGAACAGCGCCGGCACGGTGAGCGCCAGGGTGGCGGGAATGCGCTCGCCCACCAGGCTGACCGCGCTGCGCCCGTCGCGCATGGAATTGCCGAGGTCGCCCTGGAAGATGGCGGTGAAGTAGCGGAGGTATTGCGCCCAGAGCGGATCATCGAGGCCCCAGGCGCGGCGGAAGGCGGCGATCGCCTCCGGCGGCGCGTCGGCCGACATGATGAGCAGCGCCGGGTCGCCCGAGAGGCGCAGTACGACGAAGGCGAAGGTCACCACCAGCACCAGGGTCAGCAGGGCGCGCGCGAGGCGCAGGCTGAGGAAGCGCAGCATTCAGGCGGCCTTGGCAAGCGTGGTTTCGGAAAGGCCGGTGCCGGGCGCGGTCTCGCCCTGCGCCACGTGGCAGGCGACCAGCCGGCCATCGGCGCGCGGCTTCAGCGCGGGGGTCTCAGCGGCGCAGCGGGCGCTGGCCACCGGGCAGCGGGGATGGAAGGCGCAGCCGGCGGGCCGCGCCGCCGGGTTCGGCGGGTCCCCCTGCAGCACGATGCGCTGCCCCCGCCGCTGCGGATGCGGGATGGCCGAGACCAGCGCCCGCGCATAGGGGTGGGCCGGGTCGTGCAGCACCGCGTCCGGCTCGCCTTCCTCGACGATGCGGCCGAGATACATCACCGCGACCCGGTGGCTCATCTGCCGCACGGCGCGCAGATCATGGCTGATGAACAGCAGCGAGACGCCGCGCTCGGCCTGGATCTCGGCCAGCAGATTCATCACCTGCGCCTGGATCGAGACGTCGAGCGCGCTGATCGGCTCGTCGCACACCAGCAGGGCGGGGTCGGTGGCCAGGGCGCGGGCCAGCACGGCGCGCTGCCGCTGGCCGCCCGAAAGCTCGTGCGGGTAGCGCGCCGCATGGTCCGGCCGCAGCCCGACGCTCTGCAGCAGCGCCGCCACCTGGGCGGGCGAGGAGGCCCGGCCATGGATCGCCCAGGGCTCGGCCACCTGGGCGCCGATCGTCAGGCGCCGGTCCATGGCGCCGAGCGGGTCCTGGTAGACCATCTGCATCCGCGCCCGCAGCCGGCGCCATTCGGCGGTGCCGGGGGCGGGGAGGGGCTGGCCCTCGAAGCGGACATGGCCCTCGTCCGGCGTCTCCAGCCCCAGCACCAGGCGGCCGGTGGTGGACTTGCCGCAGCCGGATTCACCCACGAGGCCCAGGGTGCGGCCATGCTCCAGGGTGAGGGAGACGCCATCCAGCGCCCGCACCTCGACCGGCCGCCCGAGCCAACCGCGCCGCATGGTGTAGCGGCGGACCAGCCCTTCGGCCTTCAGCAATTCGCTCATGCCGGCATCAGCGCCGGCGCGGGGGAGACCATGGCGGCGGCTCCGGGATAGAGGCAGGCGGCGCGGTGATCAGGGGCCACCTCGGCCAGGGGGGGTGGCGCCGCCTCGCAGGCGGCGGCGCGGCGCGGGCAGCGTGGCGCGAAGGCGCAGCCGCGCGGCATCGCCCAGGGCTCCGGCACGCCGCCGGGAATGGCGGCGAGCGGCCGGCGCGGCCCGTCCATCGGCGGCAGCGCGGCCAGCAGCCCTTCCGCATAGGGGTGGGCCGGGCCGGCGAAGAGCCGCTCCGCCGCCGTCTCCTCGACGATGCGCCCGGCATACATGACGCAGACCCGCTCGCAGGTCTCGGCGACGACGCCGAGATCGTGGCTGACCAGCACCAGCGCCATGCCCGTGTCGCGCCGGATTTCCGCCAGAAGCTCCAGGATCTGCGCCTGGATGGTGACGTCGAGCGCGGTGGTCGGCTCGTCCGCCACCAGCAACTCGGGGCGGCCGGCCAGCGCCATGGCGATCATCACGCGCTGGTTCTGCCCGCCCGAAAGCTCGTGCGGGAAGGCATCGAGCCGGCGCCGGGCATCCGGCATGCCGACCTGGTCGAGCAGCCGCCGCGCCTCCTCGCGCGCCGCGGCGCCGGAGAGGCCCCGGTGCAGCCGCAGCGCCTCGATGATCTGCTTGCCGATGCGGTGCACCGGGTTGAGGCTGCTCGCCGGGTCCTGGAAGATCATGGCGACGCGGCCGCCGCGGATACGGTCCAGCGCCGCGGCGGGGGCGCCGATCAGCTCGGCGCCCTCCAGCGTCACGCTGCCGGAGACCCTCGCCTTGCCCGGCAGGAGGCCCAGCGCCGCCAGCCAGGTGACGGACTTGCCGCAGCCGGACTCGCCCACCAGTGCCACGGCCTCGCCCCGCCCGATGGCGAGGTCGACGCCGCGCAGCGCCGGCAGCCCGTCGAAGCTGACGGTGAGGCCGCGGATCTCGACGAGAGGCTCCGCCATGCCCTCAGCTCTTCCAGTTGCCGGCGCGGAAGTCCATCGCGAAGGCGGGCGCCGCCTTCCAGCCGATGTCGCGCCGCTTGGCGGTGAAGGTCGCGTTCTGGTGCAGCACGGTGTAGGCGGGGTCCTCGCGCTCGCAGATCTCCAGCATGCGGCGGAACACCTGCTTGCGGCGGGCGCGGTCCGTGCTCGTCTCCAGCTCGACGGAGAGGCGGTTCATCTCGTCGTTGCTCCACTCGCCAACCTGCTGCTGCTGGCCGTTCGGCCCGTGCTGGTTGACGATGGAGGAGACGGGATCGTTGAAGGGCGCGCTGTTCGACCAGTCGCGCACCGCGCGCCCCGGCTCGCGGGAGAGGATCTGCGACCAGTTCTCCTTCATCTCGATCTGCACGTTGAGGCCGACCTGCTTCCACATCTCCACCAGCACCTGCGCCGTCGGCGTCTGGTTGGTGTAGTAGTTGTTGAGCAGGCGGTAGGGGATCGGGTCGCCCTTGTAGCCGGCCTCCTTCAGCAGGCGCTGCGCCTCGGCCGGGTCATACTTCGGCACGCTCCAGTCGGAGACGAACATGTCGCCGTAGTATTCCCACTGCAGCCCCTTCGGCACGACCGTGCGGCCGGACCACAGGCTGTCCACGATCGCCTGGCGGTCGATGGCGTGGGTGAAGGCGCGGCGGATGCGCGCATCGGCGAGCTGCGGGTGGTTCTTGTCGAAGACGGTGAGGCGGTGGTTGAGGATGGTGCCGCCCTGCACCTCGAAGCGCCGGTCGCCCTCGATGCCGCCGATCTGGTCGGGCGGGATGTCGCAGGCGAACTGCACCTCGCCCGAGCGCAGCATGTTGACGCGGGCCGAGACCTCCGGCACCTCGATGAAGCGGATCTCGCGCAGCGGCGGGCGGCCACCCCAGTATTCATCGTGCGCGACGAGGCGCAGCAGCTGGTCCGGGCGGAACTCGGCCACCTTGTAGGGGCCGGTGAGGATGGGCTTGCGCGCCCACTCGAACCAGGTCTCGGCCTCGATGTAGCCGCGCTTGCTGATGATCTGGCTGCCGTAGCGGGAGAGGCGGCCCTCCAGCGTCACGTCCGGCGTCGCGTTGTGGAAGCGCACCGTGTACTTGTCGACGATCTCGACGCGCTCCAGCGCCGGCCAGGAGCGGCGCGCCACGGCCGGCACCTCCGCCGGCAGGTCGCGCCCGGCGCGGGTCGGGATGCGGTCGCCCGAGACGCTGATGGTGCGGCCCTGCGCCGTCGGGTTGGTGTCGCCGAACATGCGCTCGGGGCCGAAGGTGAAGACCACGTCCTCGGCGGTCATCTCGTCGCCATTGTGGAACTTCACGCCCTGGCGGAGCTTCAGCTCCACTACCTGGTCGCTGATGCGGCGCCACTCGGTCGCCAGCTCCGGCACGGCGCCGAGGCCGCCCAGCCAGTCGCGCCCGATCAGCCCTTCCCACAGCGAGGAGAACAGCACGCGCTCGCCGACGTTGGACTGCTCGCGCAGCACTTCCAGCGTGTTGCTGTTGCTGATCTTCTGCACCGCGATGGCGATGCTCGGGCGGTTGTCGGCCTGCGCGACGGCGAAGCGCGGCAGGGCCGAGAGACCCAGCGCGCCACTGGCGCCGAGCAGGAGGGAACGGCGGGGCGTCATCATGGATTGCGCTCCTCAAGGCCACCGGGGGTGGCGCGGAAATGCGTCAGGGTGCGCTCGGCGTGCCGCATCCGGTGCGACAGCGCCTTCTGCGCGTATTCGGCGACGACCGCGGCATGCGCGGGATCGTTCGCCAGGTTGTCGAATTGCTGCGGGTCGCGCTGCAGGTCGAAGAGCAGCGGCGGCAGGCCGGAGAAATGGACGTATTTCCAGTTCTCGTCCTGCACCACGCAGAGCGACGCGTCGTCCAGGCCGAGGCCGAGCGCGGTCTCGGGCTTGGAATAGTGCACGTCGCGGAAATCGTATTCGTAGAACAGGTGCTCCCGCCAGTCGGCCGGCGGGCCGTCCTGCAGCAGCGGCAGGATGGAGCGGCCGTCGCAGGCGCGCGGCGCCTCGCCGCCCAGCCATTCCAGGATGGTCGGCAGCACGTCGACGCTCTCGGTGAAGGCGCTCTCGATCTCGCCCGCGCGGGGCGAGGCACCGGCTTCCTTCACCACCAGCGGAATGCGGAAGCTCTCGTCGTGGTAGCCGATCTTGCCGAGCAGGTAATGGTCGCCGAGCTGCTCGCCATGGTCGGAGGTGAAAATGACCATGGTGTCATCCCACTGCCCCGTCTCGTCGAGGTAGTCGAAGACCTCGCCCAGCGCGTTGTCCACCTCGGTGATCAGGCCGGCATAGGTGGCGCGCATGGTGCGGATGGCCGCCTCGTCCAGTGCGCTCGCGGCACCGCCGGCGCCGTGGAAGAAGGAGCCCTGGCTGATGCCGCGCAGGTAGAAATCCAGCAGCGGGTGCTGCGCCGCCTCCTCCTGCCAGGTGGGGCGGCGGTGCAGCGCCGGCATATCGGCCGGGCTGTACATGGTGTTGTAGGGCGCGGGCGCGATGAAGGGCGGGTGTGGCCGCCAGTAGCCGAGATGCAGGAACCAGGGCTTGTCGCCCTTGCCCTTCAGGTAGGTCAGCGCCCGCTCGGTGAAATAGGCGGTGTCCGACAGCTCGGCCGGGATGCGGCAGGGGCGGTCGGTGGCACCCGGCACGCTGTCCTCGCCCTCGGGCAGCCAGATGTCCTCGCGCTTCTCGGGCAGGGCGTAGCCCTTCTGGGCGAGCCAGCCGAAATAGCCGTCCATGCTGGGCTCGAAGGCGCCGACGGCGCGGAAGCCCTCCATCAGGTCGCCCAGCGTGGTGAAGCGCGGGTCGCGCGCGCCGGTGGTGCGCGGGTCGGGGGTGGAGGTGGTGTAGCCGATCAGCGCCGGGTCGTAGCCGATATGCCGCAGCGCCTTGCCGAGGTTCATGTGGCGCGAATCCAGCGGCACGGTGTTCTGCACCGCCCGGTGGTTCATCAAATAGAGGCCGGTCAGCAGGCTGGCGCGCGCCGGGCCGCAGGGCACGGCGTTGGTCACGTGGTTGCGGAAGGTGACGCCCTCCCGGCACAGCCGGTCCAGGTTCGGCGTCCGCAGGAATCCGGCCCCCAGCGCGGGCACGAAATCCGCCCGCCACTGGTCCACAACGATCAGCAGAACATTTTTCCGTCGCGCCATGCGGCAATCCGTCCCGTCATACTCTTCGGGCGGAGCGCTTAGGCCGTGTGCCGCGACGGGCGGATGACAGGGTTATGGCAGTGTCGTGACACTCGACGGCAACGGCCGGCCCCGCTCGACGAGGCCGGCCCGGCCCGCGCGGCCTGGCTTCAGCCGCTGCGCAGCACGGCCTGCAGCCCGCCGGAGCGGTGCAGCACCTGCATCCCCACCTCCTCCCCCGCGCGGTGGAAGGCGATGTCCAGATGGCCTTCTCCCAGGCGGAGGCTGCGCAGGGTCAGCCTTTCCAGGAAGCGCGGCAGCACCGGCTGGTCGAAGCGGATGCAGTGGGCTTCGGCGTCGAAGCCGAGCCCCAGGCAGGCACCCAGCAGGGCGAAGGGTGCCGTGGCCGCCCAGGCCTGCGGCGCGCAGGCCACCGGATAGAGCGTCGGCCCCTGGCCGCGGCGGCGCGGGAAGCCGCAGAACAGCTCCGGCAGGCGGCGCAGCTCCACATAGGTGGCGGCGTCGAACAGGGCGGAGAACACCTTCGCCGCCTGCCGCCGGAAGCCGTAGCGGGCCAGCCCCTCGGCCACCAGCGCGTTGTCGTGCGGCCAGACGGAACCGTTGTGGTAGCTCATCGGGTTGTAGCGCGACTGGCCGGCGGCGATGGTGCGGATGCCCCAGCCGGAGAAGGAATCCGGCTCCAGCAGCGTGTGCGCCACCCGCGCCGCGCGCTCCGGCAGGGCGATGCCGGCGAACAGCGCGTGCCCGGCATTGGAGCTGCGCACCCGGCAGGGCTGCTTCCGCCCGTCCAGCGCCAGGATGTAGGTGCCCAGTTCCTCGTCCCAGAAGCGGGCGTCGAAGGCCAGGCGCAGCGCGTCGGCGCGGCGGTCCAGTGCCTCGGCGGCGAGCGGGTCGCCCAGGCGGCGGAAGATGCGGGCGGCGGCGCGCCAGGCGCCATAGACATAGGCCTGCAGCTCCACCAGCGCGATCGGCCCCTCCGCCAGCCGGCCATCGGCGTGGAAGATGGCGTCGTGGCTGTCCTTCCAGCCCTGGTTCAGCAGCCCGTCCGGCCGCTTGCGGCTGTATTCGACGAAGCCGTCCCCGTCCGTGTCGCCGTGCCGGTCGATCCAGCCCAGCGCCGCCTCGATGTTCGGTCGCAGGACGCGCAGCGTGGCCAGGTCGCCGGTTCGGTCGAGATAGGCGCCGGCCAGCATGACGAAGAGCGGGGTGGCGTCCGCGCTGCCATAGTAGCGGCGGAACGGCACCTCGCCGAGCAGCGCCATCTCGCCCTGCCGCGTCTCATGCAGGATCTTGCCGGGCTCGGCGTCGGTGGCCGGGTCTTCCTCCGTCGCCTGATGGGCGGCCAGGAAGCGGAGCACGCCGCAGGCCAGGGCGGGGCTGTACCAGAGGGTGTGCCAGGCGGCGATCAGCGCGTCCCGCCCGAAGGCGGTGCTGTACCAGGGGATGCCGGCATAGGGGTAGGGGCCCTCCGGCGTCTCGGTCACCAGCATGCTGAGATCGGCCGCGGCGCGGCGCATCGTCTCGTTGAAGATGTCGTTGCTGCTGTCGAGGCCGGCCCGCAGCGTGGCGTCGCGCCGCTGCGCCCGCCGCGCCTCGCGCAGCGCCAGGCCGAAGGCCTGCCGCGCCGTGCAGGGCGCCGGTTCGCGGTTGCAGCCGATTTCGATGAACACCGCCTGCCGGGTGCGCGACGGCAGGGTGAGCTCGTAGATCGCCCGCTGCGCCTCCAGGCGGGTGGGTGCGGGATCGAAGCGCAGCACGGTCTGGCGCCGCTGGGCATCCAGCCCGGTGTAGGAGAGGGTGACGTGGTCCCGCTCCTGCAGGGGCGCGTGCAGTGTGCCACGGCGCTCGCGCCGGGCGCCGCGTGCCTCGAACAGGTCGGCGAAATCGGCGGCGAAGCGGAGCTCCAGCCGCAGGCGGTGCGGACGGTCGTCGAAATTCCGCAGCGACAGGCGCTCGTGGCAGGCCCCCTTCCAGAGGAAACGGCTGCGGCGCAGGTGCAGGAGGTCGTTCGGCACCGCCTCCAGCCCGCCGCCGGCGGGCAGGTCGGGGTTCGTCAGGTCGCAGGTGAGGGCGGCGTTGTCGTCCTGCACGGCGGCGCTCAGCAGCAGCGGCCGTGCGCCGTTCAGCCACAGCGAGAGGTGCGACAGGTGGCGCGTGTCGTCGTGGTAGAGGCCTTCCGGGCCGCCGCCGAGGTCGCCCGCATGGTCGAAAAGGGCGAAGGTGTCGCCATGCTTCAGGGTGGTGGAGCGCCCTTCCTGCAACGAGGCCGTGGCCGCGACGGGGAAGCCATCGTCATCCGGATGGGGTGCGCCGGGAGCGGAGATGTCCATGGGGCGGTCCATCAGGTGCCGGCCGCAAGGCGACGGGGCGGGGTGCGGGCGAACATCAGGGGTGATCCTCCAGCCTCGGTTGCCTTGTTTATGCGTTGGGACCCGTCACCACTTGGTCAAGTGGCCGCCAGACGGCGACGGGCCACGTCCACCTGATTTCCGGAGGATGCAACGGGCTGGCGGGTCGGCAGGGGCGCGGCGGAGAGGCCAGCAGCCGGCGACCTGAAAAATATCGGGTTAGCGCCCAAGAAAAGCGAAATATTTCGTAATATGTCAGGATATCCGGAGAAACGCGGCCCTGCTCCTGGCCTCCGCTGTCGCGCAGATGATTTGCGTCGCTCGGGGGCGCTTGCCATAACCGGCCGATCGCATGGTGCAAACACGACAAGACACGGGTTCGGGGCCGGTTCTGCCGCTGGTTCCAGGCCGCCCTTCCGCGGAGATCGCCGGCCGGCTGCGGAGCTGGCTGCGGCGTCATCCGCGTATCCTCAACCCACTCCGGCGCCTGATGCTGGATACCGCGCCCTATCTGCCGGGCATGGCGCAGCTGATGACGCGCATGGGCGGGCGCTGCTGGGGCCCTTCGCCCGCCGCCTACCAGCGCTGGGTGGCCGAGCACGACACGCCGTGCCCGGAAGCCCTGGCGGCCATGGCCAGCGCCGCCCAGGCCATGCCGGACCCGCCGCTGATCTCGGTGGTGATGCCGGTCTACAACACGCCGGAGCCCTTTCTGCGGGCCGCCATCGCCTCCGTGCGGGCGCAGGCCTACCCGCACTGGGAGATGTGCATCGCCGACGACGCCTCGCCCGCGCCCCATGTGCAGGCGGTGCTCGCCGAGGCGGCGGCGTCGGACCCGCGCATCCGCACCGTGCGCCGGAGCCGCAACGGCCATATCAGCGCCGCCAGCAACTCCGCCCTGGAACTGGCGCGCGGCGAGTTCGTGGCTTTGATGGACCATGACGACCTGTTGCCGCCCCAGGCGCTGTTCGTGGTGGCGCAGCACATCCGCGCCTGCCCGGAGGCCGACCTGTTCTTCTCGGACGAGGACAAGGTGGACGGGCAGGGCCGGCGCTATGGCCCCTATTTCAAGCCCGGCTGGAATCCGGAGCTGCTGCTGGGGCAGAACCTGGTCAGCCATCTCGGCGTCTACCGG
>NZ_JCACVY010000008.1:0-67429 GCF_058833935.1 Roseomonas sp. TS2
CCGAGCGCGGCCTCGCCGGCGGCGCGGCGCGCGATACGCTGGCGGAGATCTCCCTCTCCCTCGCGCCCGGCGAGTATGTGGCGCTGCTGGGGCCGAGCGGCGCCGGCAAGTCCACCCTGCTCGCCCTGCTGGCCGGGCTGGCGGAGCCGGGGGCCGGGCGCATCCGCATCGGCGGCGTGCCGCTCGACGCGGCGAATGCCGCCGCGCTGCGCCGCCGCATCGCCTGGGTGGGGCAGCGGCCGCACCTCTTCGCCGGCTCCCGCCACGCCAATGTGGCGCTGGGCCGCGCCGGGCTCGGCCGGCCGGAGACGGCGCGCGCCCTGCGCCTGGCCGGCCTCGGCGCGGAAGGTGGGGTGGGCGAGGGTGGCGCCGGCCTCTCGGGCGGCGAGGCGCTGCGCCTGGCGATGGCCCGTGCCCTGGCCGACCCCGCCGCCACCCTGGTCCTGGCCGACGAGCCCACCGCGCATCTGGACGCCGCCACGGCGGCTGCCCTCACCGAGACACTGCTGGCGCTCTGCCAGGGCCGCACCCTGCTGCTGGCGACGCACGACCCCGTGCTGGCGGCGCGCATGGACCGGGTGATCACGCTATGAAGGCCCTCCTCCCCCTCCTGGCGCTGTTCTGGCGGGAGCGGCGCGGCGCGCTGCTCGGCGGCGCGGCGCTGGCGGCGCTGACCACCCTGGCCGGCGCGGCGCTGCTCGGCCTCTCCGGCTGGTTCATCACCGCCACGGCTCTGGCCGGCGCCTCGGCCGCCGGCGCGCTGGGCTTCGACGTGTTCCGCCCCGCCGCCGGCATCCGTCTTCTCGCCCTCGTCCGCACCGCCGGCCGCTATGGCGAGCGGCTGGTGACGCATGACGCGACCCTCGCCCTGCTGGCGGCGCTGCGCGAGCGGCTGTTCCGCGGCTGGGCCACGCCCGGCGCCGCGCGCCACCTGCTGGCCCGCCCCGCCCGGCTGCTGTTCCGCCTCACCGCCGATGTCGATGCGCTGGACGGGCTCTATCTCCGCCTGCTGGTGCCGGCCGGTGCGCGGGGGCGGCCTCCAGCGCGCCGGGCAGGGCGAGCGCATCAGGCGCGGCCAGGGCGCGCAGGGCGCCGAGCGCGGCCTCGCCGGCGGCGCGGTCGTGCCAGGCGGCGCACATCTCGCGCAGCGGCTCGAAGAAGGCCGGCGCCAGCAGCAGGATGAACAACCCGCCGCCGAGGCTGAGCGGCGCGCCCCAGCTTCCGGCCTCCAACTGCCCGAGCAGGTGGAAACCGACATAGACGGCCACCAGCGCCACGCCGAGCGCCGAGAACAGCTCCATCACCGCCGAGGAGAGGAAGGCGATGCGCAGCACCGCCATGCTCCGCTCCCGCAGGCTTTCCGCCTGGGCGCGCAGCCGGGTGGCGGTGGCCTCCACGGCGCCGAGGGCACGGATGCTGGCCAGCCCCCGCAGCCGGTCCAGCAGGAAGCCGTTCATGCCGCCCAGCTCCAGCAGCCGCGCCTCGCTGGCGGCCTTCGCCCGCAGGCCGATCAGCGCCATGAAGAGCGGGATCAGCGGCGCCGCCAGCAGGAGCGCCAGCGCCGCCAGCCAGGAGAAGGGCAGGATGGCGAGCAGGATGAGTGGCGGCAGCAGCGTGGCGCGCAGCCGCGCGGCGCGGAAGCGCAGCAGGTAGGGCAGCACCGCCTCCGCCTGCTCGGCCAGCACGCTGGCGGCGGCGCCGGAGGCGGGGCGGGTGGCGTCGAGCGGCGAGCGGGCGGCCAGCGCCGCGAGCGCCTCCGCGCGCAGCGTGCCCAGCAGGACGCGCGCGGCGGCGAAGGCGATGCGCCCGCCCCGCGCCTCCAGCCCCGCCCGCGCGAGGCCGAGCAGCGCCACCAGCCCGGCGGGCCACAGCATGTCGGCCAGGCCGCCGCCGTCCGCGAGGCGCGCCACGGCCAGCGCCAGCAGCGCCGCCTGCGGCAGCCAGAGCAGCCCGGCCAGCGCCTGCAGCAGCGCGCCGCGTCGCACGCCGGCGGGCAGCGGAGTGGCGCGCGGCCGGCGCGGAGCGGCAGCCGCCGTTGCCAAGGGCTGCCGGATTGGGTCCGGCGCCTGCGGCAAGGGAGGGCTCTCGAAGCTGAGGGAGGCGGTCTCGCGCGGGGCCACGCCGGAACATCCTTGGTTGCGCGGCGCTGCTTTAGAACCTGGGCTTGGCGGGGGCCTTGCGCTGCATCAAGTTTCAGAACGGAGCGCTTATATATTTGGCCGTTTATGAACGGCCGCTTCACGCGCGGCGCCGCGACCGGCGGCATGGAACTTGCTCTGCCCTGCGTATCCTCATGCAGGGACAGACCGCACGTGATGAAGACGAGCATCATCGCCGCCGCCGCCATGATGGCCGCGGCCAGCTGGGCTGGAATGGGCGGCGCGCAGGCGCAGGCACCGCAGAAGGTGCTGCGCATCGCCATGACCGCCGCCGACGTGCCGACCACCACCGGCATGCCGAACAATGGCTACGAGGGCATGCGCTTCCTCGGCTATCCGGTGTTCGAGAGCCTGGTGCTGTGGGACCTCTCCAGCCCTGACAAGCTGGCCGGCCTGCGCCCCGGCCTCGCCGAGCGCTGGGAGCAGGACCCCTCCGACCCGAAGAAGTGGGTGTTCCACCTGCGCCGCGGCGTCAGCTTCCACGATGGCGCGCCGTTCGACGCCGATGCCGTCATCTGGAACATGGACCGCTTCTTCCGGGAAGGCGCGCCGCAGGCCGAGGCGCAGGGCGCGGCCATCACGCGCGGCCGTGTCGCCGGCCTCGCCGCATACCGCAAGATCGATGACTTCACGGTGGAGATCGAGACGGCGCGGCCGATCTCCTACTTCCCCTACCTCTCCGTCTACATCCTCTTCGCCTCGCCCAAGGCGTGGGAGGATGCGGGGCGGGACTGGGCGAAGGTGGCGCTTGCCCCGGCCGGCACCGGGCCGTTCCGCATCACCCGCTTCGTGCCGCGCCAGAGCGTCGAGCTGACGCGCAACGACAACTACTGGGACACGGCGCGCCGCGCGAAGCTCGACCGCATCGTGCTGATGCCCGTTCCGGAGGCAACCGCGCGCCTGGCCGCGCTGCGCAGCGGGCAGGTGGACTGGATCGAGGTGCCGCCGCCGGATGGCATCCCCTCGCTAAAGCAGGCCGGCTTCCAGGTGGTGACCAATTCCTACCCGCATGTCTGGCCCTGGGTCTTCGCCGCCGGCAAGGCGGGCAGCCCGGTGACCGATGTGCGGGTGCGTCAGGCGCTGAACTACTGCTTCGACCGCGAGGGGCTGGTGGGCCTGCTGAACGGCACGGCCGAGCCGGCGGTGGGCTTCTACAACAAGAGCAACCCGCTCTTCGGCAAGCCTGAGAACGCCTATACGCTGGACCCGAAGCGCGGCCGCGCGCTGCTGGCCGAGGCCGGCTATGGCCCGCAGAAGCCGCTGAAGCTGGTGGTCGGCATCTCCACCTCCGGCTCCGGCCAGATGCTGCCGCTGCCGATGAACGAGGCGCTGCAGGAATCGCTGCGCGAGCATTGCGGCGTCGAGGTCAGCTTCCGCACGGTGGAGTGGAACACGCTGCTCGGCGCGCAGCGCGCGGCACCGGACCAGCCGGCCTGGCTGGGGGCGGATGCGGTCAACATCTCGCTCGTCTCCTCCGACCCGTCGCAGATGGCGCGCTGGTTCCTCGGCGCCAACGCCGCGCCGCGCGGCTCGAATGCCGGCCACTGGATCGACCCGGCCTTCGACGAGGCATTCCGCCGCATCGAGACCACCAGCGACCCGGCGGAATCGCAAGCCGCCATCCGCGCCGCGCATGAGCGCCTGGTCGATGGCGCGCCCTGGCTCTACGTGGTGCACGACCTCAACCCGCGCGCCATGTCCAGCCGCGTCACCGGCTTCGTCTCGGCCCAGTCCTGGTTCCAGGACCTGACGCGGGTGGACATGAAATGAGCGGCGAGACCCCGCTGCACTTCAGGACCATCGCCGAGCTCTCGGCGCTGATCCGCGACCGGCGGCTCTCGCCGGTCGAACTGATGCAGAGCTGCCTCGACCGCATCCACGCGCTGGACGGGCGGCTGAACAGTGTGCTGCTGCTGCTGGAGGAGCCGGCCCTGGCGGCGGCGCGCCAGGCGGAGGCGGAGATCGCCGCCGGGCGCTGGCGCGGGCCGCTGCACGGCATCCCCATCGGCATCAAGGACATCTACGAGACGGCCGGCATCCCCACCACCGGCCACTCCGCCCTGTTCCGCGACCATGTGCCGGCGGAGGACGCCACCACCGTCCGCCGCCTGCGCGAGGCGGGGGCGGTGCTGTTCGGCAAGCTCTCCACCTGGGAGTTCGCCATCGGCGGCACCTCCTTCGACCTGCCCTGGCCGCCGGCGCGCAACCCGTGGGACACGGAGCGCGACCCGACCGGCTCCTCCACCGGCTCGGCGGTGGCCGTGGCGGCGGGGCTCTGCCCGGGTGCGATGGGCACCGACACGGGCGGCTCGATCCGCGCCCCCGCCGCCTGGTGCGGCATCGCCGGCCATAAGCCGACCTATGGGCTGGTCAGCCGGCGCGGCGTGCTGCCGCTGGCCTTCTCGCTCGACCATGCCGGCCCGATGTGCTGGACCGCCGAGGATTGCGCGCTGATGATGGCGGTGCTGGCGGGGCACGACCCGCTGGACCCCGGCAGCGCCGATGTGCCGGTGCCGGACTTCTCCGCCGCGATCGGCGAGCCGGGCAGCCTCGCCGGGCTGCGCGTCGGCGTGGTGCGGCACTTCTACGAGGAGGACGTGCCCTGCGAGCCGGCGGTGCTGGCGGGGGTGGAGGATGCGCTGCGCGCGCTGCGCGGCCTCGGCGCCACCCTCGCCGATGTGCGGCTCTCGCCCTTCGGCCTGTGGAGCGCGGTGGGCAACCTCATCTCGCGCGCCGAATCCTACGCCGTGCACGCGGAATCGCTGAAGGCGACGCCGGAGCTGTATGGCAGCTATGGCCGCCGCCGGCTGATGGCCGGCGCCTTCGTCTCCTCGGCCGACTACATCAACGCCCAGCGCGAACGCGGGCGGCTGGTGGAGGAGGTGCGGGCGGCGCTGCGCGAGGTGGACGTGCTGGTCTTCCCCTCGGCGCGCGACGTGGCGGGGCCGATGGGGGTGGACATGCTGGGCGCGGCGCTGCCGCCCTTCTTCAGCCGGCCCTTCAACCTGACGGGCAGCCCGGCCGTCTCGGTGTGCAGCGGCTTTTCGGCGGAGGGGCTGCCGGTGAGCCTGCAGATCGGCGGCCGTGCCTTCGAGGACCCGCTGGTGCTGAAGGTGGGCAGCGCGGTGGAGCGGGCGCTCGGCACCCGCGCGCGGCGCCCCGCGCTGGCGATGGCGGAGATGGCGGCATGAGCGACGGCTTCGCGCAGCGCCTGCGCGCCCTGGGCCTCTCCGTGCCCGAGAGCGAGATCGCGCCGCTGGAGCGCATGGTGATGGACCTGGAGGCGGCCGCGAAGCTGCTGCGGGTGCCGCGCCCCGTCGCGCAGGAGCCGGTGACGGTGTTCCGGCTGGAGCATCCGGTGCCCGCGCCGGATCACGCCGGCCGCGGTTAGAGGGTTGCCGGGGGGCGAAGCGCGCTTCCCGGTTCTCGTACGGCCGCCCGAGGCTGCCAGAGGCCGTGCCGCCTCCGGCGGCCCTTTCGCGCCGTCCCCGCCATGTCGCTGCCGGCGTGGCAGGCGGCGGGCGGCACGGGCCGGATGACAGCGCCGCCATCTCCATCAACTTTGCTTCCGGCGGCCGCGACAGGCTGGTGAATCCGGGCGCCGGCTGGCCTCGCGGTCCCGGAGCACGCTTGCATCGCCGCGTCAGAATGGCATTATTCTGTATACCGCCGAGTGTATCAGGCCAAAAGACGAGGATACGTTCATGACGAAGATCACCCGCCGCGCGGCCCTGGCCGCGGGCCTGGCCCTGCCATGGCTGGGCGGCACCGCCCGCGCCCAGGCCACCCGCCTGCGCTTCGCCCACCCCCACCCCGAATCCGACAGCTGGCACCGCGCCGCGCTGCTCTTCGCGCAGACGCTGAAGGAACGCTCCAACGGCGCGCTGACCGTGCAGGTCTTCGGCAATGGCGCGCTGGGCAGCGACCCCACCACCATTTCCTCCGCGCGCGGCGGCACGCTCGACATTGCGCTGACGGGCAACCCGTTCTTCACCGGCCTCGCGCCGAAGCTGAACGTGCTCGACCTGCCCTTCCAGTTCCGCGACCGCAAGCATGTGGCCGCCGTGCTGGACGGCCCGATCGGCGACAAGCTGAAGCCCGAGCTGGAAGCCTCCGGCCTGGTCACGCTGGGCTTCTGGGACATCGGCTTCCGCAACCTGACCAATTCCCGGCGCGCGGTGCAGAACGCCGAGGATGTGCGCGGCCTCAAGATCCGCACCACGCCCAACCCGGCGCACATCAAGGCCTTCCAGCTGCTCGGCGCCAACCCGCTGCCGATGCCCTTCACCGAGCTGTTCACCGCCATGGAGACGCGCACCGTGGACGGGCAGGAGAACCCGACCACGCTGATCCTGAACGCGCGCTTCCATGAGGTGCAGAAGCATCTCAGCCTGACGCGGCACGCCTATACCGCCGGCATCCTGGCGATGTCGAAGCAGCGGCTGGAGGCGCTGCCGAAGGCGCAGCAGGATCTGGTGCGCGCCGTCGCCGCCGAGGTCACGCCGAAGCAGCGGCAGATGAACGAGGAGGCCGAGCCCGGCTCCATCGCCAAGCTGAAGCAGGAGGGGATGCAGGTGGTGGAGGCGCCGGACCGCGATTCCATGGCGAAGATCGTCGCCGAGGCGGTGCGCGACGACTACGCCAGCCGCTACGGCGCCGAGCTGCCCGAAGCCATCCTCTCCACCGGCGCCTGAATCGCCGCATCAGCCTGGGAGTACGCGGCGCGATGCGCCTGATCGACCTTTCCATGCCCATCGCGCCGCATTTCCGCTGGCGTACGCAGATCGCCATCGCCGGCGACATCGCCGCCGGCGACCAGTTCCGCATCAGCCGCCTGGATGGCCCCTGCCATGGCTTCAGCCATGTCGACGCGCAGGCGCACATCCTGGCCGATGCCCCCACCATCGAGAGCACGCCGCTCGACCGCGTGGTGGGGCCGGCGCGCATCCTGAACCTGCGCGACGCGCCGGCCAACGCGGCGATCGACGCGGCGCGGCTGCGCGCCGCCGATCCCGGCGGGCCGGAGGGCGAGATCCTGCTGCTCTCCGCCGGCTGGGACCGCCAGCGGGACTACAACACCCGCGAATTCTGGACCGAGGCCCCCTGGCTGACCCGCGACGCGGCGGAGCACCTCGCCACGCTGCGGCCGAAGGCGGTGGCCTTCGACTTCCCGCAGGACTTCCCCATCCGCCTGCTGCTGGACCAGCAGGAGGTGCCCTTCGACCAGCACGTGACGCATGACGTGCTGCTGCGCCACGGCGTCACCCTCATCGAGTACCTGGTGAACACCAGCGCCCTGGCCGGGCCGCGCACCTTCCTCTGCGCCGCGCCGCTGCTGATCCCGGGCGCCGATGGCGCGCCGGCGCGGATCTTCGCCATCGAGGGATTGCCGGAGGGCCTTCCCGCATGATCGGGCGCCTGGCCGACCGCGCCTTCTCCCTGGCGGAGTGGCTGCTGGTGCTGGCGCTGGGGGCCATGGTGATCATGGTGTTCGGCAATGTGGTGCTGCGCTACGCCTTCGATTCCGGCATCACCGTCAGCGACGAGCTGTCGCGCCTGCTGTTCGTCTGGCTCACCTTCCTCGGCGCCGTGGTGGTGCTGCGGCAGGGCGGGCATCTGGGCTTCGACCTGGTGACGAACGCGCTGCCGAAGGCGGGCCGGCGTGTCTGCCGCATCGTCTCCAACCTGCTGATGCTGCTCTGCTGCGGCGTCTTCCTGTGGGGCGCCTGGGCGCAGGCGGCGATGAACATGGGCAACCTGGCGCCCGTCTCCGGCATGCCGCTGGGCTGGACCTATGCGGCGGCGGTGGTGGCGGGGGCCGGCCTCGGCCTCGTCGCCCTGGCCGATCTCGCCGCGGCCCTGGCCGGGCGCGAGCCGCCGGCGCGCGACATGGAAGGGGAGGCGGGGGCATGACGCTCCTCATCTTCGCCGGCGTGCTGCTCGCCGCCATGTCGCTCGGCATGCCGATCGCCTTCGCGCTGATGGTCTCCTCCCTGGCGCTGATGTGGCACCTGGACGCCTTCGACGCGCAGGGCCTGGCGCTGCAGATGATCAACGGCGCGGACAGCTTCCCGCTGCTGGCCATCCCCTTCTTCATGCTGGCCGGCGAGGCGATGAACGCCGGCGGCCTCTCGCGCCGGCTGGTCGGGCTGGGGATGAAGCTGGTCGGCCATGTGCGCGGCGGGCTGGGCTATGTGGCGGTCATCGCCGCCATCTTCCTCGCCTCCCTCTCCGGCTCGGCGGTGGCCGACACGGCGGCGCTGGCGGCGGTGCTGCTGCCGGTGATGAAGCAGGCCGGGCACGACGTGCCGCGCTCGGCCGGGCTGATGGCGGCGGGCGGCATCATCGCCCCCGTCATCCCGCCCTCGATCGGCTACATCGTCTTCGGCGTGGCGGCGAATGTCTCCATCACCTCGCTGTTCCTGGCCGGCATCGTGCCGGGCATCCTGATGGGTCTGGCGCTGGCGGTCACCTGGGCGGTCTGCGCTCGCAACGAGGGGGCGGCGGTGCTGCCGCGGGCGAGCTGGGCCGAGCGGCTGCAGGCGCTGCGGGAGGCGGGGCTGGCGCTCGGCCTGCCGGCGCTGATCATCGGCGGCCTGCGCTTCGGCATCTTCACGCCCACCGAGGCGGCGGTGGTCGCGGCGGTCTATGCGCTGGCGGTGGGCATGCTGGTCTATCGCGAGCTGCACCCGCGCGACCTGCCGAAGGTGATGCTGGCCGCCGTGCGCACCAGCGCGGCGGTGATGTTCCTGGTGGCCGCGGCCGCCGTCTCCGCCTACCTCATCACCATCGCCGACATCCCCGGCGAGGTGCGCGGCCTGCTCGAGCCCTTCATGGGCGAGCGCATCCTCCTGATGCTGGCGATCATGCTGCTGGTGGTGGTGGTCGGCACGGCGCTCGACTTCATCCCCACCATCCTGATCCTGACGCCGGTGCTGATGCCCATCGTGCGCGAGGCGGGGATCGACCCGGTCTATTTCGGCGTGCTGTTCATCATGAACAACGCCATCGGCCTGCTGACGCCGCCGGTGGGCACGGTGCTGAACGTGGTCTGCTCGGTGGGGCGGGTCCGCATGGGCGCGGTGGTGCGGGGCGTGATGCCTTTCCTCACCGCGCAGATCGTGGTGCTGCTGGCGCTGGTGATGATGCCCTGGCTGGTGCTGGGCCCGCTGCGCTGGATGCGCTGAAGACGGACAGAAAAAAGAAGAGGGGGCACCGGGGGAGAATTCATTCTCCCCCGGCCTTTCTTCATCCCGCTGCCGGAAGGCCGAGCCGGTAGAGCCGGATGGCGTTGTCGTGGAACAGCGCAAGCTGCTCTGCCCAGGGCAGGTCCTCGACGGCGGCGCGGAAGCCGTCGAAGATGGTCTCGAAGCTGCCGCACAGCCCGTCCACCGGGAAGTTGGAGGCGAACAGGCAGCGCCCGGCGCCGAAGATCTCGATCGTCTCGCGGATGATGGCGCGGTTGTCCTCCAGCCGCCAGGGCCGCCCTGGCAGCCCGAGGCCGGAGATCTTCACCCAGACCTGCGGCGCCGTGGCGAGCCGCCGCATCGCCGCGCGCCAGCCGGCCAGCCCTTCCTCGCTGCGGTCGGAGGGCAGGCCGGTGTGGTTGAGCACCAGCGGCGTCTCCGGGTGCGCCGCGATCAGGTCGAGCGCCTCGTCGAGATGCCACCAGGGCGTCTGCAGCTCGAAGTGCAGCCCGTGCGCGGCGAGGCGGGCATAGCCGGCGCGCCAGCCCGGGTCGCCCATCGAGCCGGGGGCGCCGCGCTCCACCTGGGCGGGGGAGGGGGCGGCGCGCGGCTTGTGCCGCACCCCCTTCACCAGCGGCAGCGCGGCCTGGGCGGCCAGCACCGCCTCCACATCCGTCCGGTCCAGCCAGGCCTGGGCGACATGCGCGGCCGGCCGCCCGGTGCGTGCCGCCAGCCCGGCCATCCACCGGCTCTCGCCGGTGGGGTCGGCCGGGTTCCATTCCCCCTCCATCGTCACGCTGGCGACGACGCGGTGGTGGCCGGTCAGCGCGTCGTAATCCTCCGGCAGGAAGGGCCGGCCGCGCATGGCCCCATAGTCGCCATAGCGGAAGGGGATCATCGGCCGGGCGGGGTCCAGCCAGGGGTAGTCGTTGCGCACCGGGTCCCAGAAATGGTGGTGCGCGTCGATGATCGGCAGGTCACGCATGGGCGGGGCGGCTTCGGAAGGTCTTCCAGGCTGTGCCGAGCCAGAGGCCGAGCACGGCCAGCGCCAGCACGGCCGCGATCGGGCGGGAGACGAGGGTGAGCGGATCGCCCTCGCCCTTCATCAGCGTCTGGATGAAGTTGAACTCCACCACCTTGCCCAGCACCAGGCCCAGGATGGCCGGCGCCACGGGGATGTCGTTCTCCTCCATGAACCAGCCGAGCGCGCCCATCGCCAGCATCATGCCGACATCGAACAGCGCGTTGTTGATGGCGTAGGCGCCGACGATGCAGGCCACCAGGATGAAGGCCGCGATGATGCCGCGCGGCACGGCCAGGATGTGCCGCGCCGCGCGGATGACCAGCAGCCCGAGCGGGATCATCAGCAGGTTGGCCAGGATGAAGACGATGAACACGGCGTAGATCAGGTCCGGCGACTTGACGAAGATGGCCGGCCCTGGCTCCATCCCCTTCAGCACCAGCACGCCGATGACGATGGCGGTGATGGAATCGCCCGGGATGCCGAAGACGATGGTGGGCACCCAGGCGCCGGCCAGCGCGGAGTTGTTGGAGGCGCCGGCCTCGGCCAGCCCCTCGACATGGCCGGTGCCGAACTTCTCCGGCGTGCGCGAGAACTTGCGGCTGATGGCGTAGGAGATCCAGGCGGCGATGTCCGCCCCGGCGCCAGGCAGCGCGCCGATCAGCGTGCCCACGATGTTGCCGCGCAGGATCTGCTTCCGCCAGGTCCACACGTCGCGCATCATGCCGCGCAGCGGGCTGCTGTAGGGCGGCACGCGCACCGTCGCGCCGCCGCGCACCGTCATCAGCCGGATCAGCTCCGGAATGGCGAAGAAGCCGATCAGCGCCGGCACGAAGTCCACGCCCCCCATCAGCTCGGTGGAGCCGAAGGCGAAGCGGGTGACGCCCGTCGCCACGTCGATGCCGACGCAGGAGAGGAACAGGCCGAGCAGCAGCGCCAGCAGCCCGCGCAGCGGCGAGCCGACGGCCAGGAAGGCGGCGCAGGTGAGGCCCAGCATGCCGAGCCAGAAATACTCGGGCGAGGAGAAGCGGGTGGCGAAGATGGCCAGCGTCGGCGCCGCCATGATCAGCACCAGCGTGCCGAACACCCCGCCGATGGCGGAGGAGACCATGCACATGCCGAGGCCGCGCCAGGGCTCGCCCCGCTGCGTCATCTTGTAGGCTTCGTCGGCATAGGCGGCGGAGGCCGGGGTGCCGGGGATGCGCAGCAGCGCCGCCGGAATGTCGCCCGAGAAGATGGCCATGGCCGTCAGCGCGACGATCGAGGCGATGGCCGGCACCGGCTCCATGAAGAAGGTGAAGGGCACCAGCAGCGCCGTGCCCATCACCGCCGTCAGCCCGGGGATGGCGCCCAGCACGATGCCAAGGCCGCTGGCGAGCAGGATGACGCCCAGCGTGCCGGGGCTCAGCACATGGCCGAAGGCGAGCAGCAGGCTGTCCATCAGAGCCAGCCCTCCAGCAGGCCCGGCGGCAGCGGCACGCGCAGCACCATGACGAAGAGCAGGTGGAAGCCGATGGCGCCCAGCACCGCCGTGAGCGCCGCGCGCCCCGGCGCGATACCGAGGCGGAGCTGCACCGCCAGCAGGATGGCGATGGCGAGGGGGATGAAGCCCACCGTCTCGGCCAGCAGGGCGAAGAGGACGATGCTGGCCACCAGCAGCGCCACATTGGTGGCCGCCCAGCGGTCCCGCATCCAGGCGGGGGCGCGCAGCCACGGCCCCCCCGGCTGCCGGCCGGCGGCCAGCAGCAGGCCGGTGCCGGCGGCCATCACGCCGCCGCCCAGGAGCGCGGGGAAGAACCCCGCCCCCAGCTCCTGCCCCGGCACGCCCGGCAGGCGCAGGGAGGCCGCCAGCAGCAGCCCCCCCAGCCCGAGCGTCAGCACGCCCAGCGCGCGGTCGTTCAGCCGCATGTGGCTCAGCCCCGCGCCAGGCCCAGCTCGCCCAGCAGCGTGGCCGCCGTCCGGCCGAAGCGGGTGGTGAACTCGGCGAAGGCCTCCGGCGTCTCCCAGACCGGCACGATGCCGCGCGCGGTCATGGTCTGGCGCACCTCGGGGCGGGCATGGCCGCGGCCGGCCGCCTCGATCAGCCGGGTGCGCACCGGGGCGGGCAGGCCGCGCGGCGCCACCATCGCGAACCAGTTCTCATAGACCCAGTCGACGCCCAGCTCCTTCAGCGTCGGCACGTCGGGGAAGGAGGTCACGCGCTTCTCCGCCATCACCGCCAGCACGCGCACCTGCCCCGCCTCGACCAGCGGCTTGGCCTCGATGGGCGAGCCGGTGAAGACCGAGATGCCGCCCGCCACCAGGTCCTGCAGCGCCGGCGCGCCGCCCTGGCTCGGGATCCAGCGGATGCTGTCCGCCTCCATCCCCAGCGCCTTGGCCAGGCCGGCGGCGGCGAGGTGCCAGGAGCCGCCGGTGGAGACGCCCGAGCCGGTGAACTGTCCCTTGCGCGCCTCGCGCAGCGCCGCGGCGAAGGACTTGAAGTCCTGCCACGGCCCGTCCGCCTTCACCGTGATGCCGGCCGGGATGCTGGCGATGCGCGAGATCAGGTCGAAGCTCTGCGGCCCGATGTCGGACTGGCCGAGCGTCTTGAAGTTGACGAATTCCGAGGTGCCGCAGCCGATGGTGTAGCCATCGCGCGCGGCGTTGGCGATGGCGGCGTGGCCGACGATGCCGTTGCCGCCGGTGCGGTTGACCACGTTCACCGGCTGGCCGAATTCCGGCTCCAGCCCGGAGGCGAGGATGCGCGTGACGGTGTCGGCGCCGCCGCCGGCCGCCCAGGGCACCACCATGGTGACGGGCCGGCTAGGCCAGGACTGCGCCCGCGCGCGGCCCGGCAGCAGGGCCGGCAAGGCGAGGGCTCCGGCCAAGCCGGCGAGACCACGACGTGAGATCATTCTTGTTCCTCCTCCTCATGACGGGTGGCGCGGGAATGGCTGCCCCGGACCACGCATCCATGTCTCCCCTCCTCCCATGCGGCCGGGCCGGTTCGTCCGGTGCGTGGCGGAGGAATTTTTTTGTCGGAGTTTTGTGCTCTGTATGTAGTATGATTGCAAGAGGCATCGCATCGCCGCCGCCGATGCGGCATAATGCGCCGGGCGGCGCCCTTTCCGCTGCAGGAACAAGACCCTATCGATGCAAGACGCCGACCTCGCGCCCAGCACTGCCGCCTCTTCCGCCGGGGCCGCCGAGAACGCGCCCATCGCCCGGCAGACGCTGCACGAGCAGGTGGCGAGCCGGCTGCGGGACATGGTGACCGATGGCCGGCTGGCGCCTGGCCAGCGCATCAACGAGGTGGCGCTGGGCCAGACGCTCGGCGTCTCCCGCACGCCGCTGCGCGAGGCGCTGAAGACCCTGGCCGGGGAAGGGCTGGTGGAGCTGGTGCCGGCGCGCGGCGCCGTGGTGCGCGCCTTCACCATGCAGGACGTGGCGGAGAGCATGGAGGTGCTGAAGGTGCTGGAGCAGCAGGCCGCCCGCCGCGCCTGCGAGCACGCCCCGGAGGCGGAGATCGGCCGCATCCTCGCGCTGCACGCGATGATGCGCGAGCGCTACGCGGCGCGCGACCGGCTGCCCTACTTCAAGCTGAACCAGGCCGTGCACTCAGCCATCGTCGCCGCCTCGGGCAACCAGACCCTGGCACGGCATTACGACATGCTGCAGGCGCAGATGAAGCGTATCCGCTTCATCGGCCATGAGGGGGCGGACAAATGGGCCGCCGCCATGGCCGAGCATGAGGAGATGATGGAATGCCTCGCGCGGCGCGACGGCGCCGGGCTGGCCGCGGTGGTCGGCCGCCACCATGACAGGGGCGTGGAGCGCATGCGCGGCTCCCTGTAGCCACCTTTGCGCTGCGGGAGCCGCGCCGGCCGGGCTCCGTGGCAACGCCGCCCGGGTGAGGCGCAGCGCCGGCTGTGACAGCGCGCGTTTTGCCTTATAAGGCCATTGATGGAATAATCTGCTGTCATAGGCAGTGATATCCGCGTTCATCCGCCATTGGGGGAGGGGGATGCCTCGTGGAGCGTGTGGGTCGGAGCGACATGCCTGATCTCGGCAGCAGAAGCCGGAACCTCCTGTCCCGCCGCCTGCTCTGGAGCGGAGCTTTCTGCGGATGGCTGTTCTGCTCCCTCGCGGCCTGGTGGGTTGCGGAGCATTCGGCCGCCCGGATCGACCGGGAGGCACGCAGCGCCGCGCTGGCACGGGTGGAGGTGGCGGCGGAGGCGGTGCAGCAGAACATGCTGCGGCTGCTGGAGGCCGTCCACGGCCTGTACGACCTCGCCCAGACCCGCCAGAACCTGGTGGCGGAGCACCGGGGGACGATGGCCGTCATGCTGGAGCAGCACCTGGCCTCCGTCGCCGAGGCCGGCCGCTTCGGGCTGCTGCAGGTGGGGGTGATCGGCGCCGATGGATGGCTGGCCTGGTCCTCCGTGCCGGGCTGGGACCGCGTCTATCTGGGCGACCGGGAGCATTTCACCGTCCATCTCAACCGTCCTCCGGCGTTGTTCGTCAGCAAGCCGCTGGTCGGGCGCGCCTCGGGGCGCTGGAGCGTGCAGTTCACCCGGCCGTTGCAGAGCCTGACCGGCGGCTTCGGCGGCGTGGTGGTGGTCTCGATCGATCCGCTGAAGCTGTCGGAGGATCTCGCCCTGCTGCGCAAAGGCACGGAGGGCTCGTCGCTCCTGCTGCGCGAGGATGGCGGGGTGCTGGCCTACAGTCACGATGTCGGGCCCCTGCTGGGAAAGAGCCTCGGCGCCAAATCGGCCCTGTTCCAGCTCCATTCCGCCCGTCCGGCAGGCAGCTTCGAGACGGTCAGCATCATCGACGGCCGGCCCAAATTCGTCGGCTTCCGCAAGCTGGCGGAGGCGCCGATCATTGTCTGCGCGGCCATGGATGTTGAGTCCGAGATGGCGGCGACGGCCTTCGTGGCGCCCTCCCTGCGGGTCGCGGCGGCGGCCTTCGCGGCGCTGCTGCTGGCCACCATGGCGCTCGGCCTGCTGTGGCTCGACCGCCGCCGTGCCCTGCGCGACCTGAAGCGCGCCCGGCGGGAGAACGAGGCGGCGATGCAGCGCCTCTCCCAATCCGACCGGATGGAGGCGCTGGGCCGGCTGGCGGGCGGCATCGCGCATGACTTCAACAACATCCTCCAGGCCGTGCTGGGCGGCACCAAGCTGATCAGCCGCCGGTCCAGGGACGCCGCCCAGGTCGAGCGGCTGGCGCGGATGATCACCGAGGCGGCGGAGCGCGGCGCCTCCGTCTCGCGCCGCCTGCTCACCTTCGCGCGGCGGGCCGAGCTGCATGCCACGCCCGTCCAGGTGGGCGAGCTGCTGGCCGGGCTGCACGAGATCCTCAGCCATACGCTGGGACCCTCCGTGCAGGTGCGGCTGTCCATCGCCCCGGACCTGCCCCCCGCCCTGCTGGACCGAGGGCAGCTCGAGACGGTGCTGATCAACCTCGCGGTGAATGCGCGGGACGCGATGGAGCCGATGGGCGGCGGCCAGCTGACCCTGGCGGTCTCGATGGACACGCTGGCGGCCGCGCGCGCGCAGGCAGCGGGCCTGAGGTCCGGTCCCTACCTGCGGCTGGAAGTGGCCGACACCGGCATCGGCATGGATGCGGCGACGCTCGGCCGCGCCATGGAGCCCTTTTTCACCACCAAGCCGAAGGGCAAGGGCACCGGCCTCGGCCTGGCCATGGCCAAGGGCTTCGCCGAGCAGTCCGGCGGCATGCTCGTCATCGACAGCCAGCCCAGGCGTGGCACCATCGTGCGGCTCTGGCTGCCGGTGCCCGAGATTCCGGTGCCTGAGGTGCCGGCCTCCGGGCCGGCCCCTGGCGCGCCGCTGACCGGCCAGGGCGACGTGGCGGAGGACCCCGCGGAAGCGCCAGCGGAAACGCCCACCGGGCGCCTCCTCCTGGTGGATGACGAGGCCAGCCTGCGCGAGACGCTGGCCGCCTGCCTGCGCGAGCAGGGCCATGCGGTGCTGGAGGCGGAGTCCGGCGTCGCCGCCCTGGCGCAGCTTTCCGCCGCCCGGCACATCGACATCCTGGTCACCGATCTGGCGATGCCGGGGATGGACGGGCTCGCCCTGCTGGATGCGGTGCGGCAGCGCCTGCCCGCGCTGCCGGCGCTGCTGTTCACCGGCTTCGCCGGGGATGCCAGCGTCGCGGCCTTCACCGATGCGGCGCGCTCCGGCCCCTTCGCGGTGCTGCGCAAGCCGGCCTCGCCGGACGCCGTCATCGCGCAGGTGGGCGTGCTGCTGGCGGCCAGCCGCGTGCATGGCCCGCAGCAGGATCGACGGCAGGAGAAGGCCTGCGACGCCTGAGCCGCCCCGCCAGGCGGACGGACTTTCGCCGCGCCCCGCCTGCGGGCAGAATGGGAACAAAGGAGGGCCGCATGGCACAGAGGCGAAGCTGCTCCGGTGCGTGGCATGGCTGAGGCGCCGGTTCCCGAGGCGGCCATGTCCGATGCGCCGGCGCTCAGCGTCGAAGGCTTCGAGGGGCCGCTCGATTTCCTGCTGGAGATGGTGCGGCGGCATCGGGTCGATCTGGGCCGGCTGTCCATCGTGACACTGACCGACCAGTTCGTCGCCGCGCTGGAGGCCAGCGCCGGCCGCGTGCCGCTGGAGCGGCGCACCGCCTGGGTGGTGATGGCCAGCGACCTCATCCTGCTGCGCTCGCAGCTGCTCACCCCGGCGAGCCTGGCCGAGGCGGCGCAGGCGGAACAGGAGGCGGAGCGCCGCCTGGAGATGCTGAGCGAGCTGGCCCGGATGCGCACCGCCGCCGCCTGGCTCGCCGGCCGGCCGCAATTGCGGCAGGAGGTGCATGGCCGGGGCGATGTCCGGCGCGCCGCGCGCCCGCAGCCGGAGCTGCTGCTGGCCTTCCTGGAGGCCACGCTGGTGCTGCTGGAAGGCCGCCCGCGCTCCGGCAGCGGGGCGGAGGCCGCCGCCCCGGCACGCGTGGCGCCGCTCGACCTCTGGCGCATCCCGGAGGCGCTCGAGCGGCTGCGGGCCCTGCTGGCCGGGCGCCCCATGCCCCTGCCGCTGGCCGAGGCGCTGCCGCCCGCCGCGCCCGCCGGCCGCCCGGCGGGCCGGCTGCGCCGCCGTTCGGCCTGGGCCAGCACCTTCCTGGCCGGGCTCGAGCTGGAGCGGCTGGGCGAGGCGACGCTGTCCCAGGCCGCGCCCTTCGGCGCCATCGCGCTGCACGCCGCCCCGGCGGACCGGGCGGCGGCCTGAAGCCTTTTCCGCTCGCACCGGCTCACGGAAAAGGCTTTTGGCTCGTTGTTTCCACGAGCATCTTCACGCGGTCAGGCGAAGCGGCCCGCTCGCGATCCGCTCTAGCTTGTCGGGGAGCCGGCGGCGGGAGACTGCACGCCGGCCCGCACCCGCAGGCGCTCCTCCGGCAGGGGGATGAACTCCTGCTCGTCGCCGGGCACCTTGGCGAAGCGGCCGGACTTCCAGTCCGCCTTGGCCTGCTCGATGCGCTCGCGCGAGGAGGAGACGAAGTTCCAGAACAGGTAGCGCGGCCCGTCCATCGCCGCGCCGCCCAGCAGCAGCAGCCGGGCGCCGCGCGGGCCGGCCCGCAGCGCCAGGCGGTCCCCCGCGCGGAACACCAGCATGCGGCCGGGATCGAACGCCTCGCCCGCCACGCTCACCGAGCCCTTCAGCACATAGGCGGCGCGTTCCTCATGGTGGTCGGGCAGGGGCAGGGCGGCCCCGGCGGCGAGCACCGCATCGGCGTAGAACAGCCCGTCCTGGCCGCCGGCGGGGGAGCGCGCGCCCCAGCCTTCGCCGGCGATCAGCCGCAGGCGCAGCCCCGGCTCCTCCAGCACGGGGAGGGCGGCGGCAGGATGATGCGCGAAATCCGGCGCGCGCTCCTCCTGCGCCTTCGGCAGCGCCACCCAGGACTGGATGCCGAACAGCCGGCTGCCACTGGCGCGCAGCGCCGGGGCGGTGCGCTCGGAATGGGCGATGCCGCGGCCCGCCGTCATCCAGTTCACGTCGCCCGGCAGGATGGGCTGGTCGCTGCCCAGGCTGTCCTTGTGCTGGATGGCGCCCTCGAACAGGTAGGTGACGGTGGAGAGGCCGATATGCGGGTGTGGCCGCACATCCAGCCCGCGCCCGGAGAGGAACTCGCCGGGGCCCATCTGGTCGAAGAAGATGAAGGGGCCGACCATCTGCCGCCCCCGCGCCGGCAGGGCGCGGCGCACCTCGAAGCCGCCCACGTCATGCGCCCGCGGCAGCAGCACGGCTTCCACCCCCGCCGGCAGGGGCGGCAGCTTCCCGGCGGGATCGTTCTCAACGCTCATGGCCAGCCCTCCCGTTCAAGGGCGCAGCATGGGGGAGGCGCCGCCCGCCCCGCAAGCCCGGCGCCGGCCGGTCTGTTCCGCTTCCGATCAGAACCGGGGGCGCCGGCGGGCACCGGTGCGGAAGGCCGTGGGACACGAGCCCCAGCGCCTGGAAACGGGGACTGGCAGGCCACGTGAACCTTGCGCTGCGCCGTGGGTTAACCCCCCGCAAGCAAGGGAGCTGCCGATGAAAGCGCTGACATGGCATGGCAAGGGCGACATCCGGTGCGACAGCGTGCCGGACCCCCGGATCGAGCATCCGCGCGATGCCATCATCAAGGTCACGGCCTGCGCGATCTGCGGCTCGGACCTGCACCTGTTCGACGGCGTGATGCCCTCGATGAAGAGCGGCGACGTGCTCGGCCATGAGACGATGGGCGAGGTGGTCGAGGTCGGGCCCGAGACCAAGAACCTGAAGGTGGGGGACCGGGTGGTGGTGCCCTTCACCATCTCCTGCGGCGAGTGCTTCTTCTGCAAGCGCGGCTTCTACTCGGGCTGCGAGCGCAGCAACCCCAACCACGCCATGGCCGAGAAGATGTGGGGCCATTCGCCGGCGGGCCTGTTCGGCTACTCGCACATGCTGGGCGGCTATGCGGGCGGGCAGGCGGAATACCTGCGCGTGCCCTATGCCGATGTCGGCCCGATCAAGGTGCCCTCGCACCTGACGGACGAGCAGGTGCTGTTCCTGTCGGACATCTTCCCCACCGGCTACATGGCGGCGGATTTCTGCAACATCCAGCAGGGCGACACCATCGCCATCTGGGGCTGCGGGCCAGTGGGCCTCATGGCCATCCGCAGCGCCTTCCTGCTCGGCGCGGGGCGCGTCATCGCCATCGACACGGTGCCGGAGCGGCTGGCGATGGCGCGGCAGGCCGGCGCGCTCACCCTCGACTTCCATGACGAGGACATCTACGAGCGCATCCAGGACCTGACGAATGGCCGCGGCGCCGATGCTTGCATTGACGCGGTGGGCACCGAGGCGGATGGCACGGCCAGCATCGATTCCGTGGTCGACCGGGTGAAGGCCGCCGTCTACCTGGGCACCGACCGGCCGCATGTGCTGCGGCAGGCCATCCATTGCTGCCGCAACTTCGGCACCGTCTCCATCGTCGGCGTCTATGGCGGGCTGCTGGACAAGGTGCCGATGGGCTCGGCCATCAACCGCGGCCTCACCTTCCGCATGGCGCAGACCCCGGTGCAGCACTACATGCCGAAGCTGCTGGAGCGCATCGAGAAGGGCGAGATCGACCCCTCCTTCATCATCACCCACCGCGCCGGGCTGGAAGACGGCCCCGAGCTCTACAAGAAGTTCCGCGACAAGCAGGATGGCTGCGTGAAGGTCGTGCTCAAGCCCTGAGCCGAGGGGCGAGATGGAAGGGGCGGGGGGAGCGATCCCCCCGCCCTTTTTTCATGACCCGCGCGGCAGCGCGTAGGCGATCACGTGGTCGCCGGTCTTGGTGCCGAGCGAGCCATGCCCGCCGGCCACGACCAGCAGGTACTGCCGCCCGTCCCGCCCGCGATAGGTCATCGGCGTGGCCTGCCCGCCTGCCGGCAGGCGGCTTTCCCAGAGCTGGCGGCCATCCGTCACGTCATAGGCCCGCACATAGTAGTCGATGGTGCCGGAGAGGAAGGCGACGCCGCCGGCCGTGACCATCGGCCCGCCGAGGTTCGGCACGCCCATGCGGAACGGCAGGGGCACCGGCGCGGCATCCCGCGTCGTGCCGTTCCTGTGCTTCCAGACGATCTCGCCCGTGGTCAGGTCGGCGCCGGCCACGTAGCCCCAGGGCGGCGCCTGGCAGGGCAGGCCGAGGGCGGAGGTGAAGGGATAGAGCTGCACGGCGTAGGGCGCGCCGAAATTCTCGTTCAGCGCCGGCAGGCTGCCATCCGGCCGGTTGCTGCCCTGCACGTAGAGCGTGGTGTCGTCGTGCCGCGGCACCAGGCGGGAGATGAAGGCGAGGTAGGCGGGGGTGGTGAAGGCCACCTGCCGCGCCGGGTCCACCGCGACGCTGCCCCAGTTGAACACGCCGAAATTGCCCGGATAGACCAGCGAGCCCTGCAGCGAGGGCGGGGTGTAGCGCCCCTCGTAGCGCAGCCGGCGGAGCTGGATGCGGCAGGCGAGCTGGTCGAACAGCGTGGCGCCCCACATGTCGGCGCCCGTCAGCGGCGGCGGATCGTAGGAGAGGCGGGAGACGGGCTGGGTGGGCGCCGTGCGGTCGCCCTCCACGGCACCCTGCGGGACGGGCTGCTCGGTCACCGGCAGGACCGGCTCGCCCGTCTCGCGGTTCAGCACGTAGAGCTCGCCCTGCTTGGTGGGCTGCACCAGGGCCGGCACGCGCCGGCCGTTGACGGTGAGGTCCAGCAGGCTGGGCTGCGAGGGCACGTCGTAATCCCACAGATCGTGGTGCACGGTCTGGAACACCCAGCGCACCCGCCCCGTCGCCAGCTCCAGCGCCACCACGGCGGAAGAATAGCGGGCGCTGTCCTCGTCGCGGTTGGCGCCCCACTGGTCCGGCGGCTGGTTGCCCATCGGGACATAGACCAGGCCCAGCGCCTCGTCGACGCTGGAGATCGACCAGCTGTTGGGCGAGTTGGGCGTATAGGTCTGGCCGGCCGGCAGCGGCTCGGTCTGTTCCGGGTTGCCGGAATCCCAGTTCCACACCAGCCCGCCGCTGTTCACGTCGAAGGCGCGGATGACGCCGGAGGGCTCGCGGGTCGAGACATTGTCCAGCACCGTGCCGCCGACGATGACGAGGTTGCGCGTCACCACCACGGGCGAGGTGGAGTAGTAGCCGCCTGGATTGGGGTTGGGCATGTTGGCCCAGAGGTTGATCTGGCCGCCTTCGCCGAAGCTGGTGCAGACGCCGCCCGTCTCCGGGTCCAGCGCGATCAGCCGGCCGTCGGCGGTCGGCATGAAGAGCTTGCGCGCGCAGTTGTCCACGCCGCGCGCCCCTTCGGTGGCCGCGGGCACGGAGACGGAGGTGGCGGCCGTGTTCTCCATCGCCGGGCGGGCCCCCTCGGGCGCTGTGGCGGCGGCGGCGCCCGCCGGGTAGGCGGCCGGGTCGTGGTAGGACAGGCCGCGGCAGGTCAGGTGCTGCAGTGCCAAGCCGTCCCGGATCTTCGGCTCGTAGCGCCAGATCTCCTGCCCCGTATCGGCATCGAGGGCGATGACGTTCTGATGCGGGGTGCAGAGATACAGCCGCCCGCCCACCTTCAGCGGCGTCACCTGGAAGGTGGTCTCCACCGGGTCGCCCGGCTGGCCGGGGATGTCGCCTGTGCGGTACTGCCAGGCCACCTCCAGCCTGTCCACGTTCTGCGGCGTGATCTGGTCCAGCGGCGAATAGCGCTGGCCCATGCCGGTGCGGCCATAGGCGTGCCACTCGCCCTCGGGGATGGTGCGGGCCTCGGGCGGCAGCGTCGCGCGCGCCTCGGGCAGGCGGCCCTCGATGCGGTGCGGGTCGTTGAACAGGGCGGCGCCGGCGACGCCCAGGGCCAGCACCAGCACCACCGAAAGCGCCAGCCCGCTGCCGCGCAGCGCGCTGACGCGGCGCGCCTCGCCCGGCTCGCCCAGGGCCCGCGTCACCCACGGGGTCAGCAGCAGCGCGCCGAGCACGAAGATCACGTCGCCGCGCGCCGCCAGCGGCCACCAGTCGAGCCCGGCCTCCCACACCGCCCAGACCAGCGTGGCCAGGGTCAGCAGGGCGTAGAGCAGGAGGGCCGCCGGCCGCCGGCGCCAGAGCAGCCATGCCGTGCCCAGCATCGCCGCACCGGCGAGCGAATAATACCAGGAGCCTCCCAGGACGATCAGCCAGAGCCCGCCGCCCAGGGCGGCCAGGCCGAGCAGCGCCAGGAGGATGGCCAGCAGCCGTGGCGCCCAGCCCGATGATGATGTGCGCGATGTCTGCATGATGCACCCAGGTTCCATGACGGGGCGCCGGCCGCACAAAGCGCGACGCCACCCTGGCTTGTGAACCCAGGCGAGGGAACTTCGTTCCTTGGAAGGGTGGCTTTTCGGCGCCGGGGAAGCGGCGGGCGAAGCCTCAGCGGCGGCGTAGCAGCACGAAGGCCACCAGCGCGGCCGCCGCCGCCAGCAGGCCCATCATGGCCTGCACCACCGGGTAGTTCTCCGCCTCGCGTCCGACCAGCAGCGTGGCCAGCGCGCCACCCAGCAGCAGAATCACGCGCACGACAAGCCCCATGGCACGGCCTTTCCCGAAACAGGACCATCCTGCGCCAGCATCGGCCGCGCGGCCTTGACGCAGGTCAAGCAGTGGGAGCCGCGCGGCCGGGGCCGCGCGGCGGTGCCTCAGGCCTCAGGCCTCCGGCTCGTCCGGGTCGTTGATCGGCACCAGGAACATCACCTCGAGGGCGTCCTCGTCGTCCTCATCCTCATCCTCTTCGTCCTCCTCCTCCTCGTCCTCGCCCTCGTCGGACTGGAAGTCGGCGGCCTCCTCCTCCGTGGCGGGGCGCAGCGTGAGGGCGGCCTGGCCGTCCCAGAGCGGCGTGGCATCGTGCAGCAGGCGGCGCAGGTCGGCCTGGAAGGCCTCGCTTTCCACGATGTCGCGGGCCTCCTCCTCATCCGCCCCGATGACGGCGATGGGCCGGCCGGCGATTTCCAGCGTGAACATGGCAGTTCTGTCTCCAGCGTTGGTGGGTTGCTTGCGGTGCGGGGCCGACCCGCCCCCTGGGCACCTGTGCCCCGGGCCGAACCGGCCGCCACCAGGCCGCGGCCCGATGGAGGACCGGATACCGCCCGCCTCCGGCGGCAAGATGCGCAGCATTGCCGGCTTCTGGCTACCGTCTGCCGCAGATTTCATGGCGCGCGGCGCGCCACCCCTTGACCGGCCGGGAGGGAAAGGTCCTTTGACACGGAAGCGCCGGCCGCCTTCATTTGCGGCCCGGAGCGCCCGCCCCCGTCCACCGGGGCACGCCAGACACGAAGGACCGACCGCATGACTCACGACCCGGCCGCGGCGGCGCGGCAGGAGGCACCCCAGCAGACCTTCGGCACCGCCAACATCGCGCCCCTGGAGCGCCCGAGCGCGACCACGCGCTTCTTCATGGGCATCGTCGCGGCGGCGGAGCGGCTGAACCTGCGCTGTTCCAAGGTCGGCAACCCGCCCGTCTACGACAACGCCACCTTCCCCTGGGCCGCCGAGATCGAGCGCGAATGGCCGCTGATCCGCCGGGAGCTGGAGCAGGTGCTGCTGCGGCAGAGCGAGCTGCCGAGCTTCCACGACATCTCCACCGACGTGCAGACCATCAGCAAGGACAGCGCGTGGAAGACCTTCTTCCTGGCCGGCTATGGCCTGTCCTCGCAGGAGAACATCCGGCGCTGCCCGGAGACCTGGCGGATCGTGCAGAAGATCCCCGGCCTCAAGACGGCGATGTTCTCGATCTTCGAGCCGGGCAAGCACCTGCCGCCGCACCGGGGGCCCTATAACGGCGTGCTGCGCCTGCATCTCGGCCTGATCGTGCCGGAGCAGAGCGACCGCCTCGCCATCCGCGTCGACAAGCAGGTCTGCCACTGGCATGAGGGCCGCGCGCTGATCTTCGACGACGCCTACGAGCACGAGGCGTGGAACCACACCGACAAGACCCGGGTGGTGCTGTTCGTGGATTTCGTCAAGCCGCTGCGCTTCCCGGCCCGGCTGGCGAACTGGCTGCTGCTGAACATGGCGGTGTTCACCCCCTTCATCCGCGAAGGGCTCGACAACCACAAGGCGTGGGAGAAGAAGTTCTACGCCGAGGCCGAGGCCCTGCGGAACCGCAAGGACTGAGCGGGGCGGCGCCGCGCCCGGAAGCCGGGGCGGCGCCGCGTCTTCACCCTCAGGCGGCCTGCGAGGTTTCCATCATCCAGGCGCGGTGCCGCTTCTCGTCCTGCAGCGCCCGCTCGAACACCTGCCGCACCTCCGCCGGCGCCTCGCTGTGCGCGCTGGCGCGCTCATAGGCGGTGACGGTGTCCTCCTCATTGCTGCGCATCGCCTGCAGGATGGCGCCATCGCCCATGATGCTCGCCATCGCCACCTTGCCGGTGGTGAGCAGCTGCTTCATGTCGCCTTCCATGGGGGCGTCGGTGCCGAGCTGGTTCGCCATCTGCGTCAGCTCCTGCACATGCCGGTCATGGTCGCCCTTGAAGCTGGCGATCTGCTGCTTGTAGGCCGGGTTGTCGAGGCGCGCGATCACCTGCTCATAGGCGGCGATGGCGTCATGCTCGAGCAGCAGCAGGTTCTTGACCAGCTTGGGCAGGGTGCTCTCGGTGCCGACGGTGGTGACCATGGTGCTCTCCTTGTCGTTGTTGCGGAGTCGTCTTGCGGGCAGGGCTGCGGCGCAGCCCTCACATGCCCGGCGGCTTGCCGATCTGCTCCGCCTGGGCGCCGGACCCGGCGCGGGCCGGACCGAGCACCGGCTCCTCGCCCAGCGCCGTGTTCTGCATCACGCTGAACTGCGCCTTGCCGTCCATCGACGGGCCGGTGGTGAAGCGCCCCTCCGGCGGCGGCGCGCCCGTCGCGTCCGTGCCCAGGAAGACGTAGCTGAAATCCTGCCGCTCCAGCGCCTGGTCGAAGCTGTTCGGGATCGGCAGCGCGGCGCTGCCGCCCATCTCCTCGATCGCCGCCAGCCATTGCTGCTGGTGCATGGTGTCGCGCGCGATGAGGAAGCTCAGCATGTCCTTCATGCCGGGATCATGCGCGGCGTTGTAGAGGCGGACGGCCAGGGTGCGGCCCGTCGCCTCGGCCGTGACATTGGCGTACATGTCGGCGGCCAGATTGCCGCTGGCATAGACATGCGAGCAGTCGAAGGGGACGCCGTCCGCGTTGGTGGGCATCGCGGCGAGGCCGGTGGACAGCAGGTGACGCTGCAGCATCCCCTCCACGATGTGCCGCGGCCGCTCGCCGCCCATCACCGCGTTCACCACCGGGTTGGCCTCGGCGGCGCTTTCCTGCAGGCTGAGCGGCGCGGTCTCGAGGTTCATCGCCACGGCCGTGGCCAGCATCTCGATATGGCCGATTTCTTCCGTCGCCGTGTGCAGCAGCATGTCGCGGTACTTGGTGTTCGGACCGCGCGCGCCCCAGGCCTGGAAGAAGTACTGCAGGCAGACGCGGATCTCACCCTCGACGCCGCCGATCGCCTGCTGCAACTGGCGGGCGAAAAGCGGGTCCGGCGTCTCGACACGAACCGGATACTGCAGTCGCTTGTCGTGGAAGTACATGCGGATTTCCCCTGCTTCGAGTGGCCCTGATCATGGGCATCGCCCCTCAGCAAACGGGCCGCCCCGCGAAGGTTCCCGTGAAAGCGCTACCTGGATTTACGCGCGGCCGCGGGACGGTGATGCTGCCGGCCGCGCGCCGCGCGGTGCGGCGCTGAGGGGACATACGGATGGAATCGGAGACGGGCGCTTTCCTGCCAGGCCCACGCCTGGAGATCGCCGGCGCCGCGGAGGGCCCGCTCGCCGGACTGCGCTTCGCCGCGAAGGACCTGTTCGACGTGGCGGGCCACCCGACCGCCGCCGGCAACCCGGACTGGGCGCGGGGCCGGCCGCTGCCGCAGCGCCATGCCTGGGCGGTGCGGGCGCTGCTCGAGGCCGGGGCCAGCCTGGTGGGCAAGACCGTCACCTGCGAGATCTCGCTTGGCATCCTGGGCTTCAACGCGCATTGCGGCACGCCGCCCAACCCGGCGGCGCCCGGCTGCCTGCCGGGCGGCTCCTCCAGCGGCTCCGCCTCGGCCGTGGCGGCGGGGCTGGCCGACATCGCGCTCGGCACGGATAGCGGCGGCTCGGTGCGGGTGCCCGCCAGCCTCTGCGGCCTCCACGGGCTGCGGCCGACCCATGGGCGCATCCCCTTCGAGGGTGTCTGTGCCCAGGCGCCGAGCTTCGACACCGCCGGCTGGTTCGCCCGCGACGCGGAGACCTTCGCGCGGGCCGGCGCCGTGCTGCTGGGCGAGGCGCCGGTGGAGCCGGCGCCGGCGCCCCTGCTGCTCGCGGAGGACGCCTTTGCCCTGGCGGACGGGCCGGTGCAGGCGGCGCTGCGCCCGCAGGCGGCGCGGGTGGCAGCGCTGCTCGGCGGCGCGCCGCGCGCCATGACGCTGGGCGAGGCGGGGGAGCTGGCCGCCTGGGGCTCGCAGCGCAACGTGCTGCAGCGCGCCGAGGGCTGGCAGACCTTCCGCGGCTGGATCGACGCGGTGAATCCGCGCCTCGCCTTCAACGTGGCGCGCAACCTGAGCTTCGCGGCCAGCCTGACGGAGGCGCAGATCGCCGTCGCCGCCGCGCTGCGGCACCGGGTGCGGGAGCGGGCGCGCAGCCTGCTGGAAGGCGGCGCCATCCTCTGCATCCCCACCACGCCTTTCACCGCGCCGCCCCTGGGCCTGCCGCTGCAGGAGCTGGATGCGCTGTCGGAGCGGATCGGGCTGCTGACCTCCTTCGCCGGGCTGACCGGCGTGCCGCAGCTCAGCCTGCCGCTGGCGCAGGTGGCGGGGCGTCCGGTCGGCCTGTCGCTGCTGGCCTGGCGGGGGCAGGATGCGCGGCTGCTCGGCATCGCGCGCGCCCTGGCCGGCTGAGGCGCGGCTTGGCGGCGCGGCCGCCGGCTGCTTCCATGCCGCCGCAACCGAGGAGGCGCCGCCAATGCCCGATTACCGCACCGACCCCCGCATGGACCCGGAGATGGCCGCCTTCCAGGCCATGATGGACGAGCGGGCGAAGGACTTCCCGCCGATCCGCCTGGAGCGCCCCTTCGACGCGGCGCGCGCCAGCAACGACGCGCTGAACCTCACCCTCGGCGGCGGCCCGGAGATGGCCGAGAGCCGCGACATCTGGCTGCTGGTGCGCGGCCGCCGCATCGCCTGCCGGCTGCACCGGCCGGCCGGCGCCGAGGGCCAGCTGCCCGTGCTGGTCTATCTGCATGGCGGCGGCTGGGTGTGGAACAGCATCGACACGCATGACCGCACCATGCGCGAGTATGCCGCCGCCTCGGGCTGCGCCGTGCTGGGGCCGGATTATGCGCTGAGCCCGGAGGCGGTGTTCCCGCAGGCGCTGGAGGAATGTGCCGGGGTGGCGCGGCAGCTGGCCGCGCGCGGCGCGGAATGGGGGCTGGATGGCACCCGCCTGGTGCTGGGCGGCGATTCCGCCGGCGCCAACCTCGCCCTCGGCGCCGCGCTGCTGCTGCGCCAGCAGGCGCCGGAGCTGGCGCTGCGCGGCCTGCTGCTCGGCTACGGCGTCTATGACAGCCGGCTCGACACGCCCTCCTACGAGGAGTTCGCCGAGGGCTACGGCCTGACCCGCGCGCGGATGCGCTTCTACTGGGATGCCTACGCGCCGCAGCAGGCGGACCGCCACGGCCCCTTCGCCGCGCCGCTGCGCGCCGACCTGCGCGGCCTGCCGCCGGTGCACATGACGCTGACGGAACTCGACGTGCTGGCCAGCGAGAACCTCGCCATGGCCGATGCGCTCCGCGCGGCGGGCGTGGCGGTGGAGGCGGCGACCTTCCCCGGCACTGTGCACGGCTTCCTGCGCGCCGCCGGCCATGTCGGCGCCGCCGACCGGGCCTTCGCGCAGGCCGGGGCCTGGCTGCGCCGCGTTCTGGGCTGAACGCGGCGCGGCACGGCCTCAGGCGCGGCGCACGCCCCAGGGATAGGGCATGCTGCCCTGCACGAAGCCGCTCAGGTTGTTGCGGTAGGCGGTGCGGGCGACGAACTGGCCGAGCGGGATGGTGGCCACATCGTCCTGCGCCAGGGCGTTGATCTGGTCGGCCAGGGATTTGCGGGAGGCCTCGTCCGGCGCTTCCAGCCAGGACTGGATCATCGCCTCCATGCGCGGGCTCTCATACCAGCCGAACCAGCCCGACGCACCCGGCCCCTTCACCAGCGAGGACACGCCCGGATTGGCATAGCCCATGGCCGAGCCATAGGTGTGGAAGATGCTCCAGCCGCCCTTCTCCACCGGCTCGCGGCTGACGCGGCGCTGCACCACCGTGCCCCAGTCCGTCTCGGCCAGCTCGACATTCATGCCGATCTGCCGCAGCAGGTCGGCCGTCACCTGGCCGTGCGGGCCGATCAGCGGGAAGTCGGTGGGGTTGATGATCACCACCTTCTCCCCCTTGTAGCCGGATTCCGCCAGCCGGGCCTTGGCGCTGTCCAGGCCGCGCGGCGGCCGGGTCAGCTCGGAGAGATCCTCCGTGCCGTAGGGGGTGCCGCAGGGGAACAGGCTGCGGCACTCGCGCCACAGCGCCTTGTCCTGCCCGATCGTCACCTGCATGTAGTCGGCCTGGTTCACCGCCAGCGCCACGGCCTGCCGCGTCTTCAGGTCGTTGAAGGGCGGCTGCAGGTGGTTCAGCCGCATCAGGCTCATGAAGCCGGCGGGGAACAGCGTGTCCAGCTTGATGTTGCGGTTGCGCTGCAGGGTGGGCTGCAGGTCGATCAGCGGCTGCTCGACCCAGTCCACCTCGCCGGCCTGGAGTGCCGCGGCGGCGGTCGCCGGGTCGGGCATGATGTGCCACTCGACGCGCTCGAAATGCGCCACCTTGCCGCCGCTGGCCCATTCCGGCGCTTCCTGGCGCGGCCGGTAGCCGTCGAACTTCGTGTAGACGGCGCGGCTGCCGGCGACGAACTCATCCGCCCTGAAGCGGTACGGGCCGGAACCCACCACCTCGCTCACCTGCGCGTTGGCGTCGGTGCGCGCCAGCCGCTCCGGCATGACGAAGGCCACGTTGGCGTCCGGCTTGGCGATGGCGTCCAGCAGCATCGGGAAGGGGCGCGTCAGGCGGATTTCCACCGTGCGGTCGTCGGCGGCGCCCCAGCGCTCCACCACCTTGGCCAGCAATTGCCCGAAGGGGTCGCGCTTCGACCAGCGCTCAAGGCTGGCGGCGGCGTCCTGCGCGCGCACCGGCTCGCCATCGTGGAAGCGCAGCCCCTCGCGCAGGCGGATGCGCCAGACGCGGCCATCGTCGGAAACGGTGTGGCCCTCGGCCATCTGCGGCTGCGGCTTCTGCGCGGCGTTCACCGCGTAGAGCGTGTCGTACACATGGTAGCCGTGGATCTGCGTGACGATCGCCGAGGTCCAGATCGGGTCCAGCGCCGTGAGGTTGGCCTGCGGCACGAAGCGCAGCGTGGCGGCGCGCGAGGCCTGGGCGAGGCCGGGCGATGCGAGCGGCGGCAGGGCGAGGGCGAGACCCCCCAGCCCGGCGCCCTGGAGGAGCGAGCGGCGTTGCATGGCGTATTCCTTCCCTGATCCCCGTCTTTGGGCGGTTGCCGGGAGGCTAGGCAGCGTATCGCCGGAGGGTCAAGGCATGGCTGGCTGGTCTTGACGGGCACTGACCGGCGCCATACCGTGGTCTTACCAGTTGGCCCCCGAATGGCCCGGAGAGAGAACGCTTGGAGGAAACGCTGCGCATCACCCGCCCCGACGAGGCGGGCGCCAAGGGCTTCGACAAGGTCTTCGCCTTCCTGCGCGAGCAGTTGCTGAACGGCACCATCCGTCCCGGCGACCGCCTCATCGCGGAACGCGAGCTGGCCGTGCAGCTCGGCGTCAGCCGCCCGGTCCTGCGCGAGGCGCTGCGGGCGCTGGCCATGCTCGGCGTGGTGGAGATCCGCCAGGGCATGGGCACGGTGGTGCGCCGGCCGGACGTCTCGGTGCTCGGCGAGTTCTTCACCTTCGTGCTGGCGCAGCAATCCGACATCACCGACGACGTGATGCAGGCACGCATCGCCATCGAGTGCCAGGCGGTGCGGCTGGCCTGCCAGCGCGCCATGGAGTCCGACTTCACCCGGCTGCGCGAGGCGCTGGCGCGGATCGAGGCGACGATCGACGAGCCGGTGGCCGGTGGCCTGGCCGACTTCGCCTTCCACCAGCTTCTCGTCGAGGCCGCGCATTCCGCCACGCTGCGCAGCGTCTACAGCGCCATCAGCGACCTGCTGACCCGCTCCCACATCGCCCGGCGCGAGGTGGTGCGCGTCAGCCCCGAGATGCGCGCGCATCTCGTCGAGGACCACCGCCGCATCTACATCGCGCTGCTCTCGCGCGACGAGCGGCAGGTGGACGAGACGCTGCGCGAGCATTTCGCCATCGGCCATGAATTCCGCCTCCGCAATGCCATGGAGGCGGCGCGCCGGGCCCCGGCGCCGCAGGAGAACACCGAATGAAGATCGTCATCGGCAGCGACCATGCCGGCTTTCCGCTGAAGGCGGACGTCATCGCCCATATCCGCGCCCTCGGCCACGAGGTGCAGGATGTCGGCTCCTTCACGCCCGACCCGGTGGACTTCCCCGACATCGCCCGCGCGGTGTGCGACACGGTGCGGAAGGGTGGCGCCGAGCGCGGCCTGCTGGTCTGCGGCACCGGCGTCGGCGCCGTCATCGCCGCCAACAAGATGCGCGGCATCCGCGCCGCCGTCTGCCACGACGCGCATTCCGCCCACCAGTCGGTGGAGCATGACGACGTGAACGTCATGTGCATCGGCGCGCAGATCGTCGGCCCCTGGCTGGCGCGCGACCTGGTGGCGAGCTTCCTCGCCGCCGAGTTCCACGCGACCGAGGACCATGTGCGCCGCGTGCAGAAGCTGCACGCCATGGAAAACGAGGACTGATCCGCCGCCCCCGGCGGGGGCGGACACGGGAGGGAATGGCATGACGGGAACCGTCGGATTCATCGGCCTCGGCACCATGGGCTGCGACATGGCGCGCAACCTGCTGAAGGCGGGCTGGCGCGTGCAGGGCCACGATGTGCGCGAAGGCGCGGCGCAGGCCATGGCGGCGGAGGGGCTGGTGCCCGCCGCCAGCGTGGCGGAGGCCGCCGCGGGCGCCGACATCGTCGTCACCATGCTGCCGGACACGCCGCATGTGCAGGCGGTGGTGCTGGGCGAGGGCGGGCTGCTGGCCAACCCGCCCGCCGGGCGGCTGGTGGTGGACATGAGCACCATCGCCCCCACCGCCGTGCGCGAGATGCACGTCCGGCTGAAGGCGGCCGGCACCGGCTTCCTCGACGCGCCCGTCTCCGGCGGGCCGCAGGGGGCGAAGGCCGGCACGCTCAGCATCATGGTGGGCGGCGAGGCGGCGGATTTCGCCCGCGCCCGGCCGGTGCTGGCGGCCATGGGCACCACCATCAACCATGTGGGCGGCAGCGGCGCGGGCCAGACGGTGAAGCTGTGCAACCAGCTCATCTGCGGCATCAACCTGCAGGCGGTGTGCGAGGCTCTGGCGCTCGGCCGTGCCGCCGGCGTCGACCTGTCGCAGATGCGCGAGGTGCTGCTGGGCGGTTCCGCCGCCTCCTGGATGCTCGACCGGCTGGGCCCGGCCATGATCGCCGGCGAGACGGGGGCGGGGTTCCGCATCGACCTGATGCTGAAGGACCTCCGCCTGGTGCGCGAGCTGTCCGATGCCCTGGCCGTGCCGCTGCCCGGCACCGCGCTGGTGACGACGCAGTATGTCGAGGCCCGCGCGCATGGCGAGGGCGGCAACGGCAACCAGGCGCTGTTCAAGGTCTATGACCGCATGACGAACCAGGCGGCGGGCTGAGCCGGATGGGGGCGCGGCCATGAACCTCCGCCTGGATTTCGGCGTCGTCTGGGAGCGCTGGCCGCTGTTCGTGGACGGCGCCTGGATGACGCTGCAACTGGCGGTGCTGGCGACGCTGTTCGGCTTCGCCCTCGGCGCGCTCTGCGCCGTGGGGCGGCGCAGCGGCCCGCCCTGGCTGGCCGGGCTCTGCGGCGCCTATGTCGAGGCGATCCGCAACACGCCGCTGCTGGTGCAGATCTTCCTGGTGTATTTCGGCCTCGCCAGCCTCGGCTTCTCGCTCTCCGCCTTCACCGTGGCGGCGTTGGCGCTGACCATCAATGTCGGCGCCTACACCACCGAGATCAT
This sequence comes from Roseomonas sp. TS2, assembly GCF_058833935.1. Classification (NCBI taxonomy): domain Bacteria; kingdom Pseudomonadati; phylum Pseudomonadota; class Alphaproteobacteria; order Acetobacterales; family Roseomonadaceae; genus Roseomonas; species Roseomonas sp. TS2. The sequence continues at coordinate 32,542 of NZ_JCACVY010000008.1, forward strand.
GCGCGCGGGCTTCGACTCCATCCCCCGCGGGCAGCTCGAGGCGGGGGAGTGCCTCGGCCTCTCCCAGCGGCAGGTCTACTGGCACGTGCTGCTGCTGCCGGCGATGGAACGCGTCTATCCGGCGCTGACCAGCCAGTTCGTGCTGCTGATGCTGGCCTCCTCCGTCACCTCGCAGATCTCGGCGGAGGAGCTGACGGCGGTGGCCAACTACATCCAGTCCGACACCTACCGCGCCTTCGAATCCTACATCACCGTGGCGGTGTTCTACCTGGCGCTGTCCTTCGTCATGCGGCTGGGCTTCTGGGGGCTGGGGCTGCTGCTCTTCCCGCGCCGCCGCCGCCTTGGCACGCCGCTGTGAGGAGGACGCCATGATCGCGACCCAACTCGGCGCCTCGCATCTCCAGTTCCTGCTCCAGGGCGCGCTGTGGACGGTGGTGCTCTCCGCCATCGCGCTGGTGGGCGGCGGGCTGCTGGGCTTCCTGGTGGCGCTGTGCCGCGTCTCCGCCAGCCGCGCCGTGCGCATCGCTTCCGGCATCTATGTGCAGGTGGTGCAGGGCACGCCGCTGCTGGTCATCATGTTCCTGGTGTTCTTCGGCCTGCCGCCGCTGGGCATCAACGTCTCGCCGCTCACCGCCGCCAGCGCCTCGCTGATCCTCTATGTCAGCGCCTATATGGGCGAGATCTGGCGCGGCTGCATCGAATCCGTGCCGAAGCCGCAATGGGAAGCCGCCGAGTGCCTGGCGATGAGCCGCACCCAGCGCATGTTCTACGTGGTGCTGCCGCAGGCGGTGCGCATCGCCACGCCGCCCACGGTCGGCTTCCTGGTGCAGATCGTCAAGAACACCTCGCTCGCCTCCGTGGTCGGCTTCGTCGAGCTGGCGCGCGCCGGGCAGATCATCAACAACAGCCTGTTCGAGCCCTTCCTCGTCTATCTCATCATCGCGCTGCTCTACTTCGCGATGTGCTATCCGCTCTCCCGCTGGAGCCGGCGGCTCGAACGCAGGACCGGCTATGCGCGCCGGCAGCAGGTGGTGACCCCATGAGCCAGCCCACTTCCTCCTCCGCCGGCCCCGTCGTCGCGCTGCGCGACGTGCACAAGAGCTTCGGCAGCCTGAAGGTGCTCGACGGCGTCTCCTTCGAGGTGGCGCGCGGCGAGGTGCTGGCCATCATCGGCCGCAGCGGCTCCGGCAAGAGCACGGCGCTGCGCTGCATCGACCGGCTGGAGACCATCGAATCCGGCGAGATCACCGTCTGCGGCCACCGCGTCAGCGACCCGAAGCTGCCGCTGCGCGCGCTGCGGCTCGATGTCGGCATCGTCTTCCAGAGCTACAACCTGTTTCCGCACCTGACCATCGAGGAGAACATCTGCCTCGCGCCGGTGACGGTGAAGGGACGGCGCCGTGCCGAGGCGCGCGAGACGGCGCGCCGCGTGCTGGGCCAGGTGGGCCTCGGCGACAAGCTCGATGCCTACCCCGAGCAGCTCTCCGGCGGCCAGCAGCAGCGCGCCGCCATCGCCCGCAGCCTGGCGATGGAGCCGCAGGTGATGCTGTTCGACGAGGTGACCTCCGCCCTCGACCCGGAGCTGACGGGGGAGGTGCTGCGCGTCATCGAGCAGCTCGCCGCCGGCGGCATGACGATGGTGATGGTGACGCACGAGATGGGCTTCGCCCGACGCGTGGCCGACCGCATCGTGTTCATGCACCGCGGCAAGGTCTGGGAGACGGGCCCGGCCACGATTCTCGAAACGCCGGAGACGGCCGAGCTGCGGCAGTTCGTCGGCAGCGGCCTCTGATTCCACAAACAGGACACGGGAGAGTTCCAGAATGAGCAACGTCACACGCAAGCAGTTCCTCGGCGGCGGCGCCGCGCTGGCCGCGCTCGTCGCGCTCGGCGGCCGCCCCGCCCGCGCCGACCAGCTCGACGACATCATGCGCGCCAAGAAGATCCGCGTGGCCACCGACCTCGCCATCCCGCCCTCCGGCATGATGAGCCCGCAGATGGAGCCGATCGGATCCGACGTGGAGGTGGCCAAGCTGCTGGCGCAGGATTGGGGCCTGGAGCTGGAGTTCGTGCAGACCACGGGCGCCACCCGCATCCCGAACGTGCAGACCAACAAGGCCGACATCATCATCTCCACCCTCTCCGTCACGCCGGAGCGGGCGAAGGTCGTCGCCTTCTCCAAGCCGTATGCGGCGCTGCAATCGGTGGTGGGCGGCGCGCGCGACCTGCCGGTGAAGGGCCTGGCCGACCTGCGCGGCCGCGCCGTCACCGTCACCCGCGGCACGACGCAGGACACCGAGCTGACCGGCCTCGCCCGCGAGCACGGCTTCCGCGTCGTCCGCTACGACGACGACGCCACGATGGTGACGGCGGCGGTGAGCGGGCAGGCGGAGATGGTGGCCACCTCCGCCACCCTGGTGGCGCAGATCGGCCAGCGCATCCCGGCCAAGAACTTCGAGCCGAAATTCGTGCTGCGCAACTTCGACCTCGCCATGGGGCTGCGCCAGGGCGAGACGGCGCTGATGGAGAAGGTCAATGCCTGGATCGACACCAACATCCGCAACGGCAAGCTGAACGCCATCTACAAGAAGTACCACGGCGCCGAGCTGCCCGAGCATATGCGCGGCACGGGCGCCTGAGCATCACTCCCTGGGGCGGCATGGCATGATCCTGGTCTTCGGCTCGATCAATCTCGACCTCGTGGCGCGGGTGCGCGCCATTCCCCGCCCCGGGGAGACGGTGCTGTCGGAGCGCTACGACCTCTCCTTCGGCGGCAAGGGCGCCAACCAGGCGGTGGCCGCGGCGCGCGCCCGGAAAGACACGGCGCTCGCCGTGCGCATGGCCAGCGCCGTGGGCGAGGATGATTTCGGCCGCTCGGCGCTGGACAACCTGGCGCGGAACGGAGTGGACATCGCGGCGGTGCGCGCCGTCGGCCTGCCCACGGGCTGCGCCTTCATCACCGTCAGCGCGGCGGGGGAGAACGCCATCACCGTGGCCAGCGGCGCCAACCGCGCCGTCTCCAGCGCGGCGCTGCCCGATGCGCTGCTGGAGGGGGTGCGGGTCCTGGTGTTGCAGATGGAGGTGCCGCCGGCCGAGGCGCTGGCGGTGGCCCGCCGCGCCCGCGCCCGCGGCGCCCGGGTGTTGCTGAACCTCGCCCCCGCGCCGGGCGAGGCCGAGGCGGCGCTGCTGCCCAGCCTCCTGGCGGAGACCGACCTGCTGGTGGCGAACGAGCACGAGGCGCTCACCGCCCTGGCGCTGCTGGGCGAGGCGGAGACGGACCCGGAAGCGGCCATGCGGCGCCTCGCCACGCGCTGCGGCGAGGCCGGCATCGTCACCCTCGGCCGGGCCGGCGCCATGGCCTTCACTGGCGCGGGCGAGATGCTGCGGGCCGCCGCCCTGCCCGTGGAAGCGGTGGACACCACCGGCGCCGGCGACACCTTCATGGGCATCCTGGCCGCCGCGCTGGCGGAGGGGAGGCCGCTGGCGCCAGCCCTCTCGCGCGCCTGCGCCGGGGCCTCCATGGCCTGCCTCCACCCGGGCGCGCAGGCCGGCATGCCAAACGCGGCGGCGCTGGACGCGGCCGGCTAGGAAAGCGCCGCCAGCCGCCCTTCCAGCCAGCCTGCCAGCCGCTCCACCGCATCGGGCAGGCGGCGGCCGGCGCGCGCCAGCAGGTGTGCCGTCGCGTGGCGCAGCAGCGGGTCGGCCAGCGGCACGGCGACGAGCTGGCCCGCGCGCAGCTCCTCCAGCGCGGCGAAGCCGGGCAGGAAGGCGACGCCCAGCCCCGCCCGCACGAAGCGCCGCTGCAACTCGAACGCCTCCGTCTCCAGCCGGGGTGAGAGGCGGAAACCCTCATCCGCCTCCACCCGCGCCAGCAGGCGGCGCACGCCATGGTCCTCGGGCGGCAGGGCGGCGGGCAGGGTGGCGAAGGCGCGCAGCGGCCGGGGCGTGCCATCCTCGGCCAAAGCGTGGCCCGGCGGCAGCAGCGCCGCCAGCGGCTGCGGCGCCAGGCGGCGCGACACCACCCCCACATGCGCCGGCGGGTTGTAGGCCAGGCCGAGATCCGCCTCCCCCTCGGCCACGGCGCGCAGGATCTCGCCCGTGGTGCCGAGCGCCACGCGGTAGGCGACGCCCGGATGCGCCGTGGCGAAGCCGGCCAGCCCGTTCTCCAGCAGGTCGGGCAGGAAGCCGGCGCCGCAGCGCAGCCGGACCGTGCCCTGCGGCGCGCCGCGCAGCCGGCGCAGGCGGTCCTCCAGGAAGGCGGCTTCCTCGGCCTGCCGCTCGGCATGCTCGGCCAGGATGCGGCCGGCCTCGGTGGGGGCCACGCCGCGCGGCAGGCGCTCCAGCAGCGCGGTGCCGTGATGCGCCTCCAGCTCCGCCACCTGACGGCTGACCGCCGAGGGCGCCACATGCAGCGCCTCCGCCGCGCCGCGCACCGAGCCGGCGCGCACCACCGCCAGGAAGTAGCGCAGCGCGCGCGGGTTCATCGGCGGGGCAAGGGGCTCATGCGGCGGCATCCTGCGGCCCCGTCGGCGGGCTGGCAATCCGCCGCCGCCGGCTTGCGCGGGGCGCCATTCGGCGCAGGATGCGGGGCGACAGCAGGGGAGCAGGCGAAATGCGGGTGATCGTCGTCGGCGCGGGCATCCTGGGGGCCAGCGCGGCCTATCATCTGGCCCGGGGCGGGGCGGAGGTCGTCATCCTCGACCCGATGCTGGAGGGACGCGCGACGGCGGCCGGGGCGGGCATCGTCTGCCCCTGGGCCTCCCGCGTCATCGATGCCGACTGGTACCGCCTCTCCGGCGGCGGCGCGCGCGACTATCCGGCGCTGGTGGCACAGCTTGCCGAGGATGGCGAGACGGATCTCGGCTACCGGCGCGTCGGCGCGCTGTGCATCGCCGGCGAGGAAGCCGGGCTGGAGGAGACCGAGGCGCGCATCCGCGCCCGCCTGCCGGAGGCGCCGGAGGCCGGCACCCTCTCCCGCCTGGCGCCGGAGGAGGCGCGCGCGCTGTTCCCGCCGCTGCGGCCGGGGGAGCCGGCGCTGCATCTGAGCGGCGCGGCGCGGGTGGACGGGCGGCTGCTGGCGGCGGCGCTGCTGCGCGCGGCGCAGCGGCACGGCGCCGTGGCGCACCGGGACGTGGTGACGGGGCTGGCCACCGAGGCCGGCCGGGTCTGTGGCGCTTGGGCGGGCGGGCGGCTGTTCGGCGGCGATGCGGTGCTGCTCGCGGCTGGCGCCTGGGCGCCGCCGCTGCTGGCGCCGCTCGGCATCGATCTGGCGGTGCAGCCGCAGCGCGGCCAGATCCTGCACCTGCTGCTGCCCGGCCAGCAGACACGGGACTGGCCCGTGCTGCTGCCCATGAGCAGCCACTACCTGCTGGCTTTCGACGATTCCCGCATCGTGGTGGGCGCCACGCGGGAGGTGGGGTCGGGCTTCGATCACCGGCTGACGGCGGGCGGCGTGATGCAGGTGCTGCGGCAGGCGCTGGGCGTGGCGCCCGGGCTGGAGACGGCGACGCTGCACGAGATGCGCATCGGCATGCGGCCGATGGGGCCGGACCTGAAGCCGCTGCTCGGCCCGGTGCCGGTGGTGGAGGGGCTGGTGATCGGCAACGGGCTGGGTGCCGGCGGGCTGACCATGGGCCCCTATGCCGGGCGGCTGCTGGCGCAGCACCTGTTGCAGGGCGGCGCCGACATACCGCTGGCGCCCTACGACCCGTTGCGGCGCTGAGCGCCGGCTGCCGCTCAGGCGGCCGGGCGCCCCTCCTCCACCGCCTGCAGAGCCTGCAGCTCGCCCGAGAGGCAGATCCGGTTGCGGCCTGCCCGCTTGGCGGCATAGAGGGCGCGGTCGGCCTCGGAATACAGCGCGTCGAAGCCGCGCTGGCCGCCAATGGCGGCACCGGCCGAGATGGTGATCCGCATGGCCGCGCCCTCGGCCAGCATCGGCCGGGCGGCGAAGCGGTCGCGCAGCGCCTCCAGCCGCTCCAGCATCCGCCGGCAGGGCTGGGTGGTGGAGATGAGGGCGAATTCCTCGCCACCCAGCCGGCCGAGCAGGCCGAACTCGCCGAGCATCTCCCCCATCAGCCGGCCGGCGGCGCACAGCACGGCGTCCCCCGTGCGGTGGCCATGCGTGTCGTTGACGCGCTTGAAGTGGTCGATGTCGATGATCACCAGCACCATCCAGGCGGTGCCGGCGCGCTCGGCCTCCTCCATCAGGGCGCGGCGGTTGGGCAGGCCGGTCAGCGAATCGGTGCGGCTGAGCTGCTCGAACTGCCGGCGCGATTCGGCGAGGGCCAGATGCGCCCGCCCGATCCAGGAGAGGATGGGCGCGGCGACGACCAGCGCGATGAGGATCGTCACCGCCCAGGAGCGCAGTGCGGCGGTCCAGTCGATGAAGAAGACGAGCTGGTTGACGACATCCATCAGCAGCGCCGCGACCACGGCGGCGGCGGTGGCCCCGGCCACGTAGCGGCGCAGCCCGCGCCGGTCCTGGATCTGGGGGGCGACAATCAGCCTCAGAGGGCTTCGCATGACCACAACCCTCTGGGAGAGAGATCCGGTTGGTAGCACACCTTTGCGTTACCTTTCCAAGACCTGTCTTTTCGTCCCGCGGCTTGCCAGGAGCGCCAGGTCATGGCCAAGCAGGCGGGCCGCAGCCAAGCCGATGAGGAGGCCTCCTTGCACAGCCGCCAGAACCCGGACAAGGCTGCCGCCCCCGATGCGGCGCCGATGTCCTCGCCAGCGCCGCCCTATACCGACTGGCTGCGTCACCGCCTGACCATCAGCGGCCCGGCCGAGGCCATGGCCCGGTTCCGCGCCGCGGCGGCGGGGCCGGGGCTGATCCCCTGGGTGCTGGATCTCGGGCGCATGGAGGAGGATTGGCGGCTGCAATTGCTGGCGCCGCTGGAGGGCGAGCCGGCGATCAGCCCGGCCGGGGCGCGCATCCTCTCCCGCCGCCTGCGGGATGCGGCGGCGGCCAACCACCAGGCCGCCCTGGCCCGCGCCGCGGCGGACCGCGGCTGCCCCTTCGACCTGCACCGCCTGGTGCCGGTGCCCGCCGCCATCCTGGCGCTGGGGCCCGACGACCCGGCGGCGCGGCGCTGGCTGTGGGCGCAATGGGGCACCACCCGGGCGCTGCGCCATGTTCGCGCCCTGCCCGGCATGGAGGATGGGCGCAGCACGCGGACGGACCGGATGGCGGTGGAGTTCTGGTCGGCCGACTGGTCGCCCTGGCGCGCGCTGCTGCGCCTGCGCCAGGATTGGCCCACGCTGGTGTGGGACCTGCGGCCCGACTACCAGCGGGAGGAGGAGGGCGCCGCCCCGGCCGCGCGGGGCCGCAAACGGCGCTGAGCCCGCGTCACTCGATGCGGATGTTGGCCTTGCGCGCCACCTCGGCCCAGCGCGCCGTCTCGGCGGCGACGAAGCTGCGGAACGCCTCCGGCGTGCTGCCCACCGGGGTGATGCCGAGATCCTTCAGCCGGCCGGAGACGGCGGGGCTGTGCAGCGCCGCCACGGCCTCCTTGTGCAGCCGGGCGACGATGGCGGGCGGGGTCGCCGCCGGCGCGAAGAAGCCGTGCCAGGAGAGGCTCTCGAAGCCCGGCACCACGCTGGCGACCGTCGGGATCTCCGGCGCCACGGCGGCCGGCCCGGTGGAGGTGACGCCGAGGATGCGCAGCTTGCCCTCCCGCGCGAAGGGCAGCACGGAGGAGAGGTTGTCGAACGCCATCGGCACCTCGCCGGTCAGCAGGGCGGTCGTCACCTGGCCGCTGCCGCGATAGGGGATGTGCTCGATCTGCGTGCCGGTGAGCTGGGCGAAGAGCGAGCCGGCCAGGTGGATCGAGGTGCCGACGCCGGAGGTGGCGTAGCTGGCCGCGCCGGGCTTGGCCTTCAGCTGCGCGATCAGCTCCGGCAGGGTACGGGCCGGGTTGTCGTTGCTCACCGCCAGCGCGTTGGGCTGCGAGGCGAGCTGCGTGACCGGCGCGAAGTCCTTCTGCACGTCATAGGGCATCTTCGGGTAGATGCCGGGATTGATGGCGTGGCTGCTGATGGTGCCGAGGCAGAAGGTGTAGCCATCCGGCGTCGCGCGGGCGCAGGCCTCGCTGCCGATGTTGCCGCCGGCGCCGGGGCGGTTCTCCACCACGATGGGCTGGCCCAGCGCCTTGCTCATCTCCTGCCCGACCAGCCGCGCCAGCGTGTCGGAGGTGCCGGCGGCGAAGGGCACGATCAGGCGGATCGGCTGCGCCGGGTAGGCCGGCTGGGCCTGCGCGGGGGAGGGCGCCAGGGCCAGCCCGGCCGGCGCGGCGAGCAGGGACATCAGCGCGAGGCTCAGGCCACGGCGGGACAGGCGGGACATGCGGAGTTCCTCCTCGTGGTGCCATTGGCGGCACGCATTGCGGGCGGCGCACGCGACAGGGCGGCGCCCGGATGCAAACTGATATATTAGATTTTGGTCGTCAAGCGCTCCGTGGCCCTGGGGCCGGCGCTTTGCTAAGCCTGTCCCCATGCGCCTCTCTCCCGCCCCGCCGGACCGCGACATGCCCGAGGCCGGCGCCACGCTGGCGCCCATGGCCCGCCGCCGCTCCGCCGCGGACAATGCCTATGATTCGCTGCGCGCGGCGGTGATCTCGCTGGCCCTGCCGCCGGGCACCGCCCTCTCGCGCACCGCCATCGCCCGGCGGCTCGGCGTCAGCCAGACGCCGGTGCGGGAAGCCCTGATCCGCCTGCAGGAGGAGGGGCTGATCGCGGTGGTGCCGCAATCGGCCACACGCGTCGCCCGCATCGACCTCGCCAGCGCGCGCGAGGCTGGCTTCCTGCGGCTGGCGCTGGAACTGGCGGTCGTGCGGCGCCTGGCGGAGGCGCCGCCGCCGGGGCTGGAGGCGGCGTTGCAGACCGAGCTGGCACGGATGCGCGCCAGCGCCGACGAGGATGGTTTCACCGCCGCCGACGCGGCCTTCCACGGCGTGCTCTACGCCGCCGCCGGCGTGCCGGGGCTGCACGAGTTGGTGCGCAGCCGCAGCGGGCACCTGGACCGGCTGCGCCGCCTGCACCTGCCGAGCCCCGGCAAGGCCGAGGCCGTGCTGCGCCAGCACGCGGAACTGGCCGCCGCCATCCTGCGCCGCCAGCCGGCGGAGGCCGAGCGGCTGCTGCGGGACCACCTCTCCAACACCTTCGCCGAGCTCGCGCGCATCCGCGACCGCTTCCCCGAATTCTTCTGAGCGCCGCGCAAGCCGGCAGGCGCGCCGCGCGATGCGCCTTTCCGGGGCATTTCCGGCGCCGCGCCGGCCGGTGCCCGCCCTCCCGCCGATTGCCCCGCCTTCCGAACTCTGTTCATCATGCGGAAACAGTTGCTCAGGAGGCTTTCCCATGGATTTCCGGATCTCCCGCCGCGCGGCGCTGGCCGGCTCGGCCCTCGCCCTGCCCTTCATCCGCCGCGCCGCGGCGCAGCAGACCCTGGAATTCGTGGCCGGCTCGCTGGGCGGCGGCTGGTACACCATGGCCGCCGGCGTCGCCGCCCTGGTGCGCGACGAGAACCCCGAGATCCAGATCCGCGTCGTCCCCGGCGGCGGCCTGGCCAACCCGACGCGCGTCAACAACGGGCAGAGCCAGATGGGCTGGGGCATCGATGCCTTCACCGCCGCCGCCGCGCGCGGCGAGGAGCCCTACAAGGCCAAGCATGAGCGGCTGCGCTCGCTCGGCACCGGCTACTCGCCCACCGAGCACAACTTCCTCCGCCGCGCCGATGGCGGCCCGGCCGACATGAAGGCGATCCTGACGCAGAAGGGCGTGCGCATCGGCTGCCCGCAGCGCTCCTCGACCGACGAGATGACGCTGCAGCGCATCCTGAAGTTCTGCGGCACCTCGCCCGAGAAGATCCGCGACGAGGGCGGCCGCTACCTGAACGGCTCCTACAACGACATCGCCGGCGCCTTCGGCGACGGGCAGGTGGATTACCTCTACGTGGCGCTGGCCAAGCCCGCCGCCATCCTCACCGAGATCGGCCAGGGCCGGCGCGCGGCGAAGCTGGTGGCCTTCCCCGAGGATGTGCGCAAGCACCTGATCGACACCTACGCCTACAACCAGGGCGTCATCCCCGCCTCGACCTATCCGGCGCTGCAGGATGCCGACGTGCCGGTGACGACCATGGACAGCGTCATCCTGGTGCACGACACCCTGCCCGAGCCGGTGGCCTATGCGGTGACGCGCACCCTGATCAAGGCCAAGGGCGCGCGTCTGACGCAGATCCATGCCTCGATGGGCGCCTACGACCCCGCCGTGGCCTGGAAGTATGCCGGCGTGCCGCTGCACCCGGGCGCCGAGCGCGCCTACCGCGAAGCCGGCGTGATGCAGGGCTGAAGGAGGCGTGCGCCAGCTTCGCGGCCCGCTCGGCGTCATCCTCCCGGCCTGGCTGGCCGGGGTGGTGGCACTCCATCTCTACTTCGGCGGCTTCGGCTTCCCCGAGCCGATCGCCATGCGCGGCTTCCACCTGCTGGCCTTCGTGCCGCCGATCTTCCTGCTGTGGCCCGCCCTCGCCAGCAGCCCGAAGGACAGGCCGAGCGCGCCCGACTGGCTGTGGGCGGCGCTGGCGGCGGCGCCGCACCTGTGGGTGTGGCTGAATGCCGCCGCCGTCTCCGACCGGATGGAGTATGTCGATCCCTTCGGGCAGGAGATGGTGGTGCTCGCCCTGCTCGCCATCGTCACGCTGCTGGAGGCGACGCGGCGCGCGGTGGAGCCCGGCCTCGCGGTGATGGTGCTGGTCAGCATCGGCTACATGGTGTTCGGCAACCACCTGCCGGGCGTGCTGAACACCCGCGTGTTCAGCCTTGAGGAGATCCTGGAAGCCTCCTGGCTGGTGCCCACGGCGGGCGGCGTCTATGGCCCGCTCACCGGCATCGTCGCCACCACCATCGCGGTGTTCATCACCTTCGGCGCCTTCATGCAGGGCAGCGGCACGGGGCGGCTGTTCAGCAATCTCGGCGCCGCGGCGGCGGGGCGCTACACGGCGGGGCCGGCCAAGGTGGCCGTCATCACCTCCGGCCTGTTCGGCACGATGAGCGGCTCCTCCGTCTCCAACGTCATCACCACCGGCGCCATGACCATCCCGCTGATGAAGCGGATCGGCTATCCGGCGGCGGTCGCGGGCGGCATCGAGAGCGCGGCCAGCGTCGGCGGCGCGCTGATGCCGCCGGTGATGGGGGCGGCCGCCTTCGTCATGGCCGAGATCACCAACATCGCCTATGGCGAGATCCTGATCGCGGCGACGCTGGGGGCGGTGCTCTACTATTTCGCCATCTACGTGGCGGTGCATTTCGAGGGGCGGCGCCTCGGCGTCTCGGCCATGGCGGAGGCCGACATCCCCTCCTGGCGGGAGGTGCTGGCCGATTGCCACCTGCTGCTGCCCATCGCCGTGCTGGTCTGGCTGATGATGGAGCGCTGGAGCGGCAACTTCGCCGCCTTATGCGCCACCATGGCGATGATCGCGGTGGCCATGCTGCGCAAGCGCAGCCGCATGTCGCCGCGCGCCATCTTCGACAGCCTGGTGCAGGCGGGGCTGACCATGGCGCCGCTGGCGGTGGCCATCGCCGGTGCCGGCATCGTCGTCTCGGCGCTGACGGCCACCGGCATGGTGGTGGCCTTCGGCGGCATCATCAAGGACATCGCCGGCGGCTCGCTGCCGCTGCTGCTGGTGCTGCTGGCGCTCACCGTGCTGGTGCTGGGCATGGGGCTGCCCACCACCCCCTCCTACATCATCGCCGCCGCCATCGGCGTGCCGCAGCTGATGGAGATGGGGGTCGGCATGCTGCCGGCGCACCTGTTCCTGTTCTACTTCGCGGTGCTGGCGGATGCGACGCCGCCCGTGGCGGCCGCCGCCTTCGCCGCCGCCTCGGTGGCCAAGGCGCCGCCCACGCTCACCAGCCTGCACGCCACGCGCTTCGGCATCGCCGGCTTCACCGTGGGCTTCGCCTTCGTCTACGACCCCGGCATCATGATGCAGGGCAGCCTGCCCGACATCCTGCTCGCCTTCGGCGTGCAGATGGCGGCGCTGACGGCGCTGACGGCGGCCTATGCCGGCTTCCTCGCCGGGCCTCTGGCCCTGCCGCTGCGCCTGCTGCTGGGGGCGTCGGGGATGGTCGCCGCCTTCGTCCACGTGCTGCCGGCGCCGGGGCGGCTGGCCGTGGTGCTGGCGGTGCTGGCCCTGGCCTGGACGATCAGCCGCGCCGCGGCGCCGCTGCCGGCCCGTGGCGCCGCCCCGCCGGGCTGAGCCTCAACCCGGGCGGGCGGCCCCGCCCGGGACGATCCGCCCGGGGGCGCCGGCGGGCAGGGCGCCCGTCTCCAGCCAGTGGCGGGCCAGCGGCCACAGCGTTTCCCGGAAGCGCTCGTGGAAGAAGGCGAAGTGGCCGATGGCGGCCACGCCGGCATCCTTGGGTGCCAGCCGCAGATGCGTCCGCGCGCTGCCGCGGTAATAGGCCAGCAGCCGCTCGATGGCGGGGATGGTGCCGAACGGGTCGTCCTCCAGCCCGATTGCCAGGATCGGCGCGCCGATGGCGGCGAAGCGGGCGGGCAGGGCGGCGCCGTCCCGCAGCGTGTGCTCGAAGCGGGCGGCCATCCGGCTCCAGTCCCGCGCCACGCCGGCGGGGGTGTCTTCCATCCAGCCCAGGCGGCGGGCGGGGAGGTAGCCGAGCAGCCGGGCCAGCGCCGGCATCGCCACATGCCAGCGCAGCAGCATGGGCAGGCGGGCGGCGGGGGCGTAGTCCCGCCAATGGGCATACTGCGCGCCGACGGTGACGATGCGCCGCACCTGCCGCGCCGAGGGTGCCAACCCCACCGCGAAGCCGCCGATGGAATGCGCCACCACATCCACCGGCCGGCCGGGGAAGCGCGCCATGGCCAGGCGCAGCGCGGCCTCCAGGTCGAGCTCGCCCCAGTCCCGCCAGTCCGCGCGGAAGCCGCGCAGCCGGGCGGGGCGGGATTCGCCGATGCCCCGGTAGTCGAAGGTGACGACATCGAAGCCGGCCCCGGCGAGATGGGCGGCGAAGCGGCCATAGTAGCGGCTGCGCACCGAGGTGGCGGGGCTGACCACCACCACGGAGCGGCCCGGAACCGGCTGCCTGGCCGGCCAGAGATGGCCGCCCAGCATCATGCCATCCGCCGCCTGGAAGCGGAGAGGCTCGCCCGCCTGCCCAGACGCCATGCCCATCCTGCCCTCCCGCTCCGCGTGCCGGTCTCCTGGCCATGCGGCGGGATGACGGCGACGGTCAAGACAGGACGAGGGGAGGAGCGCTTGACGCAACTTGGATACAAGAATACTAGTATACAAGTCCAGGAGTGAGGGAACGGACCATGACGGGTCTGGTGCTGGAGCACCGTGCGCCGATCGCCCGCGAGCTGTACGCGGCGCTGCGCCAGCGCATCCTCACCGGCGCGCTGGAACCCGGCACCACCATCTCCGAGACTTCCTATGCCGGGCAGATGGGCGTCAGCCGCACCCCGGTGCGCGAGGTGTTCCGCCGCCTGGCGGATGAGGGGCTGCTGGAGGTCCGGCCGCAGGTCGGCACCTATGTCGCCGCCATCAGCCTGACCGCGGTGCATGACAGCCAGTTCGTGCGCGAGACGCTGGAATGCCGCACCGTGCGCATGGCGGTGGAGCGTGCCCGGCCCGAGGATGACGCGGCCCTTCGCGCGCATCTGGAGCGGCAGCGCCCGGCCGTGCTGGCGGGCGACTACATCGCCTTCTTCCCCGCCGACGAGGCGCTGCATGTCGAGCTGATCCGGATGGCCGGCCGCGCCGCCATCTGGAGCGTCATCCAGGACGTCAAGACGCAGCTCGACCGCGTCCGCTACCTCTCCTTCGAAAGCCGCGACTGGCTCGGCAAGATCTTCGCCGAGCATGAGCGGATCGTGGAGCGCGTCATCGCCCGCGACGCCGACGGCGCCGAGGCGATCATGCGCGAGCACCTGCGCACCGTCTTCACCGCCATCGAGCGCCTGATGGCCAGCAAGCCCCATTTCTTCGCGCCCAGCCGCTGACAGCGGCGCAGCCAGGACGAATCCCCATGGTCGCCATCTCGGTCACCAGGCCGCATGTGCTGGAACTGTTCGACAACGCTCCCCTGCCCCCGCAGGCGGGGGAGGTGCAGATCCGCGTGCAGCGCGCCGGCATCTGCGGCTCGGACCTGCACATCTTCCACGGCAGCAACCCCTTCGCGAAGTATCCGCGCATCATCGGCCACGAATTCGCGGGGCAGGTGGAGGCAGTGGGCGAGGGCGTCGAGGGCCTGGCGCCCGGCGACCGCGTGGTGGTGGACCCGGTGGTCTCCTGCGGCCATTGCTACGCCTGCCGCATCGGCCGCTCCAATGTGTGCGGCAGGCTGGAGGTGCTGGGCGTCCATCGCGACGGCGGCTTCCGCGACCGCGTGACGGTGCCCGCCGCCAACGCCGTGAAGGTGCCGGGCGGCCTGCCGATCGAGCTGGCCGCCCTGGCCGAGCCCTTCTCCATCGCCGCCAACATGCTGACGCGCACCGGCATCGACGCGGGGGATTCCGTGCTGATCTACGGCGCCGGCACGGTGGGGCTGACGGTGCTGCAGGTGGCGAAGCTGCACGGCGCCCGCTGCATCGTGGCCGATCTCGACGCGGCGCGGCTGGAGCGGGCGCGGAGCTTCGGCGCCGATGTGGTGGTGAACTCCGCCACGCACTCCGTGCCCGAGGCGGTGGCCGGCGAGCATGACGGGCTCGGCCCTTCGCTGGTGATCGACGGCGCCGGCGTGCCGGCGTTGCTGGAGGAGGCCTGCCGCGTGGCCAGTCCCGCCGCGCGCATCGGCATCCTCGGCTTCTCGCCCGCGCCCTGCAATGTGAGCCAGCAGGAGATCGTCAAGAAGGAGCTGACCCTGGTCGGCTCCCGCCTGAACCGGCGGCTGCTGCCGCAGGTGGTGCAATGGCTGGCCGAGGGCCGCCTGCGCCCCGCCGCCATGATCACCCAGACCTTCGCGGCGGCCGACGCGCCCGCCGCCTTCGAGCTCATCGAGAAGGACCCGGGCAGCACCGTGAAGGTGCAGCTCGCCTTCGACGCCTGACATCCGCCCTTCGGAGGAAAGCAAGAATGGCCATCACCCTCGCCCCCCGCCGCCGCACCGTGCTGGGCGGCCTCGCCGGCATCCTCGCCGCGGGCGTCGCCCCCGCCCACAAGGCCCATGCGGCGACGACGCTGAAGCTCGGCCACCTCGGCAACGAGGACAACACCTGGCACAAGGCCAGCCTGAAGTTCGCCGAGGAGGTGGCGCGCCGCACCAAGGGCGCCATCGAGATCCGCGTCTTCCCGAACGAGCAGCTCGGCAAGGAGACGGACCTCATCAAGGGCATCCAGCTCGGCACGGTGGACTTCACCATCACCGGTGAGTCGCTGCAGAACTGGGCGCCCTCCGCCGCGCTGCTGGCCGTGCCCTACGCGGTGCGCGACCTCGCGCACATGGACCGCGTCGTCAGCGGCCCGATCGGCGCCAGGATCGCCGAGGACATCGCGGCGAAGACGCAGCTGAAGACGCTGGCCTATTTCGCCCGCGGCCCGCGCTACCTCACCTCCAACCGGCCGATCACCCGCCCCGAGGAGCTGAACGGGCTGAAGCTGCGCGTGCCGAACGTGCCGCTCTTCGTCAAGTTCTGGGAGGCGCTGGGCGCCAAGCCGACGCCGATGGCCTTCTCCGAGGTGTTCACCTCGCTGCAGAACCACACCATCGACGCGCAGGAGAACCCGCTGGCGCTGATCAAGTCGGCCAGCTTCAGCGAGGTGCAGAGCACCATCAACCGCACCGAGCATGTGCTGAGCTGGATCTACATCGTCGGCGGCACGCGCAAGCTGGGCCGCCTGCCGGCCGAGCAGCAGGCGGCCATCGCCGAGGCGGCCAAGGCCGCGCAGGAATATGAGCGCGGCCTGTTCCTGGAGGACGAGAAGAACCTCGCCGCCGAGCTGACCGCCAAGGGCATGAAGTTCGTCGACGTGGACAAGGCCGCCTTCGCCAGCAAGGGCAAGGAAGCGGTGGCCGGCGCGCTGAACGCCGAGATCCGCCCGCTCTACGAGCAGATCATCGCCGCCTGAGCCCCGGCCGGGGCGGCGGGGGCCGGCCCCCGTCGCCTCCCGCGCGGAAGGAAACTCCATGCGCCTCGTCCTCGCCGCCGTGCTGGCGGCCATCCGCTCGGTGTGCCGCGCCGGCACGCTGCTGGCCTTCGCCGTGCTGATCGGCGTCGTCACCATCCAGGTGCTCGGCCGCATCCCCGGCTTCCCCTCCTTCTCCTGGACGGAGGAGGTGGCGCGCTTCGCCCTGGTCTATCTGGTCGGCTTCTCCTGCGGCCTGGCGCTGCTGCGCGGCGAGATGGTCAATGTCGACCTCTTCGTGGCGCCGCTGCCGGCCGGCCTGCGCCGCGCCATCGAGCGGCTGGTGGACGCGATCGTGCTGGCCTTCAGCCTGCTCATCATCCCCGGCGCCTGGGATTACGTGACCTTCAGCATGGGCGAGCGCGCCCGCTCCATCGACATGCCGATGATCGTGATCTACGCGGTGATGCTGCTGATCCCGGTGTCGCTGGCCCTCTTCTCCGCCTTCCGGCTGCTCGGCCATGCCGAGACCCCGCCCGCCTCGCACGGGGAGCTCACCTGATGCTCGTCACGCTGCTCTTCGCCACCTTCGCCCTCTGCCTGGTGCTAGGCGCGCCGGTCGGCATCGCCCTGGGCCTCGCCGGCGCCGTCTACCTGATCGGCGCCGACATCGACCTCTCGGTGGTGGCGCAGTTCACCTATGCGGGCATGGACAGCTTCGTGCTGCTCTGCATCCCCGGCTTCGTGCTGGCCGGCAACCTGATGAATGGCGGCGGCATCACCGACCAGATCGTGCGCTTCGGCAATTCGCTGGTCGGCCACATCCGCGGCGGCCTCGGGCTTGCCAACGTCACGGGCTCGATGATCTTCGCCGGCATCTCCGGCACCGCGGTCGCCGAGACGGCCTCGATCGGCTCGGTCATGATCCCGGCCATGCGCCGCTCGGGCTACGACGCGCCCTTCGCCGCCGCCGTCACCGCCGCCGCCTCCACCGTCGGCCCGATCATCCCGCCCAGCGTGCCGATGATCATCGTCGGCACCCTCTCCGGCCTCTCGGTCGGCAAGATGTTCCTGGCTGGCGCCGTCCCCGGGCTGCTGCTCGGCCTCGGCATGATGATCACGGTGTACATCCTCTCGCGCCGGCGCGGCTACCCGAAGGGTCAGTGGGCCGGCTTCGGCGAGATCCTGCGTTCCAGCCGCGGCGCCTTCTGGGCGCTGCTGATGACGGCCGTCATCCTCTACGGCATCGTGGGCGGCCTGTTCACGCCCACCGAGGCCTCGGTGGTCGCGGCGCTCTACGCCTTCGTCGTCGGGCTGTTCATCTACAAGGGCTTCACCCTGCGCGACATCCCCGGCATCCTGCTGGAGAGCGCCATCGGCTCCGGCGCGCTGATCCTGCTGGTGGGCTTCGCCAACGTGTTCGGCTGGATCCTGACCAGCGAGCAGATCCCGCAGCGCATCGCCGAGGCCATGCTCTCGGTCACCGACAACAAGTACCTCATCCTGCTGATGGTGAACGTGCTGCTGCTGATCGTCGGCACCTTCATGGAGACGATCGCGGCGCTGATCATCCTCTTCCCGCCACTGCTGGCGGTGGCCACGGCGGTCGGCATCGACCCGATCCACTTCGCCATCGTCGTCGTGCTGAACCTGATGATCGGGCTGACGACGCCGCCGGTGGGGGTCTGCCTCTTCGTCGCCGCCAACATCGCCAAGGTGTCGCTGGGCGCGGTCAGCCGGGCCATCATACCCTTCCTGATCTGCAACATCATCGTGCTGATGCTGGTCAGCTTCATCCCCGGCATCTCGCTCTGGCTGCCGAGCCTCTACTTCAAGTGAGCCGCGCGGCGGTCCCGCCGGGGCCGCCGTCCCACCTCCTTCCCTCCGGTGCCCCGATGACCGAAGCCGCGCCCCGCCTCTCCCCCGCGACCCTCGGCCGCCTCGCGCCGGGCGGCGCCGTGCTGCTGCCGCGCTACGACCGCGCGGCGCTGCGCCCTGCCATCGTGCATCTCGGCCTCGGCGCCTTCTTCCGCGCCCATGGCGCCCACTACACCGAGGATGTGCTGAACCAGGCCGGCGGCGACTGGGGCATCCTCGGCGTCTCCCTCCAGCGGCCGGACCAGCGGGACCGGCTGGCGCCGCAGGGCGGCCTCTACACCACGCTGGAACGCGGGCCGGACGGCGAGCGGGCGCGCATCGTCGGCTGCCTGCTCGGCGTGATGGTGGCGCCCGAGGACCCCGCCGCCGTGGTGGCGCGGCTGGCCGACCCGGAGACGCGCATCGTCAGCCTGACCGTGACCGAGAAGGGCTACTGCCACGACCCCGCCACGGGCCGGCTGAACCTCGCCCACCCCGACATCGCGCACGACCTGGAGAACCCCGAAGCGCCGCGCAGCGCGGTGGGCTTCCTCGCCGCCGCGCTGCGCCGCCGCCGGGATGCGGGGCAGGCGCCCTTCACCGTGCTGTGCTGCGATAACCTGCCGCACAACGGCGCCCTCGTCGCCGGGCTGGTGCGCGATTTCGCGGCGCGGCGCGACCCGGCCTTCGCCGAATGGATCGCCGCCGAGGTGTGCTTCCCCGCCACCATGGTGGACCGCATCGTGCCCGCCCTCGCGGAGGCCGACCTCGCCGCCGCCGAGGCCACCACAGGCCTGGCCGATCATGCGCCGGTGGGGCACGAGCCCTTCCGCCAATGGGTGATCGAGGACCGCTTCGGCCCCCTGGGACGCCCAGCGTGGGAGATGGCGGGCGCGCAGCTCGTGGCCGATGTGGCGCCCTTCGAGCACATGAAGCTGCGCCTGCTGAATGGCGCGCATTCGGCGCTGGCCTATCTCGGCTACCTCGCCGGGCACGAGACCATCGTGGACGCCGTCTCGGACCCGGTCTTCGCCGCCTATGCCCGGCGGCTCTGGGCCGAGGTCCGGCCCATGGTGCCACAGCCGCCCGGCCAGGACCTCGAGGCCTATACCGAGGCGCTGCTGGCGCGCTTCGGCAACCCCGCCATCCGGCACCGCACCTGGCAGATCGCCATGGATGGCTCGCAGAAGCTGCCGCAGCGCCTGCTCTCCACGGTGCGGGAGCGGCGGGCGGCGGGGCTGCCCATCCCGGCCCTGGCGCTCGCCATCGCCGCCTGGGCGCGCTACGCCGGCGGCACGGACGAGACGGGCGCGCCGATCGACGTGCGTGACCCGCTGGCCGCAGAACTGCGCGCGCGGCTGGACGCCGCCGGCCCCGCGCCCGCCGCGCGCATCGCCGCGCTGCTGGCGGTGGAGGCCGTCTTCGGTACCGACCTGCCGGCCGACCCGGCCTTCGTCAGCGCCGTCACCACGGCTTATGAAACCCTGCTGAGCGCCGGCGCCCGCGCCGCCGTCTCGGCCTGACACGATCCCGCAAGGAGGGATTTCCCCCATGGAAGAAACCTGGCGCTGGTTCGGCCCCGACGACGCGGTGAAGCTGAACCACATCCGGCAGACCGGCGCGCGCGGCATCGTCACCTCGCTGCACCACATCCCCTATGGCGTGGTCTGGTCGGTGGAGGAGATCGAGAAGCGCAAGGCGATCCTGGCGGAGGACGCCTCGCTCGGCCTCTCCTGGAGCGTGGTGGAAAGCCTGCCGGTGCATGAGAAGATCCGCCGCGGCGATGCCGACTGCGCGGCGCTCTTCGAGAACTACCGCGCCTCGATGCGCAACCTCGCCGCCTGCGGTGTCAAGGTCATCTGCTACAACTTCATGCCGGTGCTGGACTGGACGCGCACCGAACTGGCGCATCCGCTGCCGGGCGGCGGCACGGCGCTGCGCTTCAACGCGCACCAGTATGTGGCCTTCGACGTGTTCATGCTGGAGCGCCCCGGCGCGGCGGAGGGCGTGGCGCCCGAGCTGCTGGCCCGCGCCAAGGCATGGGTGGACAACGCCACCCAGGCGCAGAAGGACACGCTGCTCGCCTCCATCATGGCTGGCCTGCCCGGTGCCTTCGACCGCTACGACATCCCCGGCCTGCGCCGCATCCTGGCCGAGTACGGCCAGATGACGCGCGCCGATTTGCAGGCCAACCTGAAGCGCTTCCTGCAGGAGGTGATTCCCACGGCGGAAGAGGTCGGCATCAGCCTCTGCATGCATCCCGATGATCCGCCGCGCCCGCTCTTCGGCCTGCCGCGCATCGTCTCCAACGAGCAGGACATCGCCGACCTGCTGGCCATGGTGGACAGCCCGGCCAACGGGCTGACCCTGTGCAGCGGCTCGCTCGGCGCGGGGCCGGGCAACGACGTGCCGGCCATCGCCCGCCGCTTCGCGGACCGCATCCGCTTCGCGCATCTGCGCAACGTCGCCAAGGAGCCGGACGGCTCCTTCATGGAGGCCGACCATCTCGGCGGCGACGTGAACATGGTGGCCGTGGTCGAGGCGCTGCTGACCGAGCAGAAGCGCCGCCAGGAGGCAGGCATCGCCGACTGGCGCATCCCCTTCCGCCCGGACCACGGGCACGAACTGCTGGACGATGTCGGCAAGCCGACCTTCCCGGGCTACCCGGCGATCGGCCGGATGCGCGGGCTGGCCGAGCTGCGTGGCGTCATCGCGGCCCTTGCCGCGGTGAAGAACCTGCCGGTCTGAGGCCGGGAAGGGCGGGGGAGGCCTCCCCCGCCGGGCCTCAGAGCATCGGGCGGCCGCCGGTCACCGGGATCAGCGCGCCGCTCATGTAGCTGCCCTCGTCGGAAGCCAGCAGAACATAGGCGCCGGCCAGTTCCGCCGGCTGGCCGGGGCGGCCCATCGGCGTGTTCTCGCCGAAGCTCTGCACCGTCTCGCCATCCATCGTCGAGGGGATCAGCGGCGTCCAGATCGGGCCGGGCGCCACGGCGTTCACACGGACGCCCTTCTCCGCCACCAGCTGCGCCAGCCCGGCCGTGAAGTTGGCGATGGCGCCCTTCGTCGTCGCATAGGCCAGCAGGCTGGGCGAGGGGGTCTTGGCGTTGATCGAGCTGGTGTTGATGATGGCGGCCCCCGGCTTCAGGTGCGGCATCGCCGCCTTGCACAGGTAGAACTGGCTGTAGATGTTGGTGCGGAAGGTGACGTCCCACTCCTCCGCGCTGATGTCCTCGATGCCGGAGAAGGTCGCCTGGTGCGCGGCGTTGTTCACCAGGATGTCGAGCCGGCCGAATTCCTGGACCGCGCGCTGCACCAGCGCCTGGCAATGCGCCTCCTGCTTGATGTCGCCCGCCACCAGCACGGCCTTGCGCCCCGCCTGCTCCACCCAGCGGGCGGTCTCGTGCGCATCCTCCTCCTCGTTGTAGTAGGAGATCAGCACATCCGCCCCCTCGCGCGCATAGGCGATGGCGACAGCGCGGCCGATGCCGGAATCCGCGCCGGTGATGAGCGCCGCGCGGCCCTGCAGCTTGCCGCTGCCCTTGTAGCTTTCCTCGCCATGGTCCGGGCGCGGGCGCATCGCCTCGGTGCTGCCGGGCATCTCCTGCTGCTGCTTCGGCAGGGGGTTCTCGATGGTCATGTCGGTCTTCCTCGCATAGGGGCTGCGTGGCTAACCAGCGCGCCGCGCGAGAGTTCCGGCCGCATGCCGGCGCAATGGCCGGATGGCCGGGGGCCCCGCCCGGGCGCCATCCTCCCGGCTCCAGACTTCCGGGAGAGACCCCATGCCCCGCTTCCGCTGCGTGCCGATGCCGACCGGGACGGCGCGCCGCTTCCGCCAGACCGGCTGCGACGACCGCGGCCTGCCGCTGCACCGCCGGGCGGTGGACGGCCCCGGCTTTCCCTGCCGCCACTGCCTGCGCCTCGGCCTGCCCGGCGAGACGATGCTGCTCGGCAGCTACGACCTGCCGCATCCGCTCGGCACCTACTGGACGCCGAGCCCCGTCTTCCTGCACGCGGAGGAATGCCCGCGCTACGCGGCGGAGGACGAGATCGCTCCCATCGTGCTGGCCAACGGGCTGGTCTCGATCCGCGCCTATGACGCTGCGGAGCTGTGCCTCTACGATCTCGGCCATGTCTGCGAGGGCGCGGCGGTGGCCGCGCCGCTGGCGCGCGCCCTGGAGGATCCGCGCACCCGCTTCGTCAACATCCACACCGCCCGCCCCGGCTGCCTGCTGACTGCGGTGGAGCGGCTGGGCTAGCGGTGGAAGCTGCCGATTTGCCGCGCAGAACGGAAGCTCCTGCCGCGCGGCGTGGGCCAGGATCGGCGCCATCCCCCGGATGGATGGACGAGGACACCCCTGCATGGCCGCCTTCTCGCTGCGCCCGCTGACGCCCGACGACCTGCCGGCGGCGCAGGCCCTCACCGCCGCGCTGCGCTGGCCGCACCGGGTGGAGGACTGGGCCTTCGCCCTGGCCCTGGGCGAGGCGCTGGCGGCCGAGGTGGAGGGCCGGCTGGCCGGCACCGCCTTCGGCTGGCGGCATGGCGCGGATTTCGCCACGCTCGGCCTGGTGATCGTGGACGATGCCCTGCAGGGCCGAGGCATCGGCCGCCGGCTGACGCAGGGCGTGCTGGACCGCCTGGGCGAGGGCTGTCGGGTGCTGCTGCATGCCACCGAGCCCGGCCTGCCGCTCTATCGCAGCCTGGGCTTCCGGCCGGTGGGGGAGATCCGCCAGCACAATGGCCTGGTCGTGGCCGCGGGCGGGGAAGCGCCGCCGCCCGGCTTCCGCCTGCGGCCGCTGCGCCCGGAGGACGTGCCGGACCTGCTGGCGCTCGACGCCGAGGCCACCGGCATGGCGCGCGCCGCCCTGCTGCACGCCGTGCTGCCGCTGGCCGAGGGGGTGGTGCTGGAGCGGGCCGGGCGGGCGGCGGGCTTCGCGCTGATCCGTCCCTTCGGCCGGGGCGAGGTGGTGGGGCCCGTGGTGGCGCCCGGCGTGGCGGCGGCGCGGGCGCTGATCGGCCACTGGCTGGCGGCGCGCACGGGGCGCTTCCTGCGGCTCGACGTGCCCCCGGAAAGCGGCCTCGGCGCCTGGCTGGCGGCGCAGGGCCTGCCCGAGGTGAGCGGCGTCATTGGCATGATGCGCGGCGCGCCGCCGGCACGCTCGCCGGAGCTTGGTGTTTATGGGCTGGTCAGCCAGTCGCTGGGCTGAAGGCGGCGGGCGGCGCCGGACGCCCGGCAGGGGGTGCGCGGCAGCCACGGGCGGCTATGCTGGCGGGATCACGGCAGGAGGCGCGAGGCATGACGACAACAGCCCGGAGCGGGACGCCGGCCGCCACGCTGCGCCCCCTGGCGCCGGAGGACCTGCCCGCCGCGCAGCGGCTGAGCGCGCGGATGCGCTGGCCGCACCGCCTGGAGGACTGGGCCTTTTTGCGCCGCCTCGGCGAGGGTCTGGCGGCCGAGCGCGACGGGCGGCTGGTCGGCACCGCCATGGGCTGGCGCCTCGGCGCCGGCTTCGCCCGCATCGGCATGGTACTGGCCGAACCGCCCGGCTACGACACGGCGCTGGCCCGGCTGCTGATGCAGGCGCTGGTGGCGCGGCTGGAGCGGTCCGGCATCCTGCTCAACGCCACGCCGGCGGGGCTGCCGCTCTACACCGCGCTGGGCTTCGCGCCAACCGGCGTGGTGCGGCAGTACCAGGGCGCCTCCTTCTCCATCGGCCTCGTGCCGCTGCCGCCAGGCCACCGGCTGCGGCCCATCGGCCGGCGCGACCACCCGGCGCTGGCGGCGCTCGATGCGGCGGCGACAGGGCTGCCCCGTCCCGCGCTGGTCGGGGCGCTGCTGGACGGCGCCAAGGGCGTGGCGCTGGACCGCGAGGGGGAGGTGGCGGGCTTCGCGCTGCTGCGCCGCTTCGGCCAGGGCCAGGTGATCGGCCCCGTGGTTGCGCCGGACGAGGCGACGGCGAAGGCGCTGATCGGCCACTGGCTCGGGGTGCAGCAGGGGCAGTTCGTGCGCCTGGACGTGCCGGCGGAGAGCGGCCTGCCGGCCTGGCTGGAGGCGCTCGGCCTCGACGATGCCGGTATCGTCACCGGCATGGCGCTGGGCGATGTGCTGCGCCCGGCGGCGGATGCGCCGCGCTGCTACGCGCTGGCCAGCCAGAGCCTCGGCTGAGGCCGCGGCCTTGTCAGCCGCGCCGCCGCCTCGCTAGAGTCGGGCTTGGCCCCCGGAGGGTCTCCCCGACAACCGGAAACACGCCGCATGGTGCCTGGCGCCCCCAAGCTGGACCGCATCGACATCCGCATCCTCTCGCATCTGCAGAAGAACGGCCGCGCCACCAATGTCGAGCTGGCCGAGGCGGTGGGGCTTTCCGCCAGCCCCTGCCTGGCGCGCGTCAAGCGGCTGGAGAAGGCGGGCTACATCACCGGCTACAGCGCGCAGGTGCAGCTGCAGAAGCTCGGCAGCACCGTCATCATCTACACGCAGATCACCCTGGCCGACCACCGCAGCCAGGATTTCTCCCGCTTCGAATCCCGCGTGCGGCAGATGAGCGAGGTGACGGAGTGCTACCTCGTCAGCGGCGGCTACGACTACCTGATCAAGTTCGTCGCCTTCTCCATCCAGCACTACCAGGAGACGATGGAGCGGATGCTGGCGATGAACATCGGCGTGGAGAAGTACTTCTCCTATGTCGTGATGAAGCCGGTTTTCGTGAAGCAGCACCACGACCTGGAAGGCTTCCTCAACCGGACGGAATGAGGCGCGCGGAATGAGGCGCCCGCTCAGGGGTCCGGCTGCAGGATGCTCATGATCCAGAGGATCGTGGCCTCGCGGCCGGAGCGGTTGGCGAGGCCGTGCGGCTGGCGGCTGTCGAACTGGAAGCTGTCGCCCTCGGCCAGCTCCGCCTGCTGCCCGTCCACCGTCAGCACGACGCGGCCGGAGACGACATAGCCTCCCTTCTCGCCCGGCCCGGTCAGCATCTCCTCGGCGGCGGCGCCGGGCGGCAGCGTCACCATCAGGAAGCGCAGCCCGCGCTCGCCGCGTGGCGAGAGAAGCTCCTTCACCATCCGCGACGGCCCGACCAGCACCCGCGGGCGCTGCGCACGGCGCTGCACGAAGGGAGGCGTCTCCGCCGCCTCCGGGCCGGGCTCGCCGCCGGGCTCGGCTTCCGCCGCGCCGAGGAAGGCCCAGAGATTGACTCCGAGCGCCGAGGTCAGGCGCTGGATTGTCTTGATCGAGGGATTGGACTGGCCGCGCTCGATCTGGCTGATCAGCCCGGCGGAGAGGCTGGCCTTCGCCGCCAGGGCGGGGATGGTCAGCCCCTGCTCGGCACGCAGCGCGCGCAGCCGGATGCCGATGCGCACCGCGCCATCCGCGGCCGGCGCTGCTGTCTCCGCCACTGTCATCCCGTGCGATCCTTTCCTCTGCGCGGCGGGAGAGTCGCGAATCGGGCGCTTCCGCCATTTTGCCGCGCCAGGGATGCAGAACACGGCTTGACCGGTGTTTCAATATAATGAAACGATCCATTCCGTCTTTCGGGCCGATCTGCGCCGGATGCGCGCGGAGGGGCGGAAGGCGGGGGAGGCCTGTGTCACGCGGCGCAACGCCATGCCGAAGGAAATGGGCTTGAGCAGCGTCTCCGCCTTGTTGCGACACCGCGCGAACCGCGATGCGGCCTGCCATGCCGCGTGGCCAACCCTGGATAGTGGAATGCCCGGACGATGAGCAGCTACGTGATACGCCGCCTGCTACAGGGTGCCGGCCTTTTGCTGCTTGTCTCGATGATCGGCTTCGCCATCCTGCATCTGGCGCCCGGCGGCCCGCTCTCGCAATTCGCCGCCGGCGGCGACATGACGCAGGAGGATCTCGACCGCGTCGCGGAGCAGCTCGGCCTGAACCGGCCGCTGCCGATCCAGTATCTGGACTGGCTGTGGCGCATGCTGCAGGGGGATTGGGGCGTTTCCTACCGCGACCAGCAGCCGGTGCTCTCCGTCATCGGCTCGCATCTGGGCGCGACGCTGGAGCTGATGCTGACCTCGACCCTGCTGGCCATGGCGATCGGCGCCTGGGTCGGCATCCTCGGCGCCATCCGCCGCTACTCGCTGTTCGACGGGCTGGCGACCATCGGCGCCATGATCGCCCTGTCCATCCCGACCTTCTGGTTCGGCCTGGTGGTGATCTACGTGTTTTCCGTCGGCCTCGAATGGCTGCCTTCGGGCAACCGCTACACGATCGGCGATGAATCCCTGGCCAACCGCATCCACCACCTGATCGGCCCCTGCATGGTGCTGGCGCTGGTGAGCACGGCGGTGTGGAGCCGCTACATGCGCTCCTCGATGCTCGACGTGATCCACCAGGACTACATCCGCACCGCGCGCTCCAAGGGCATTCCGGAGCGGCGCATCCTGATCCACCATGCCGTGCGCAACGCGCTGCTGCCGATGATCACCATCACCGGCCTGCACCTGCCGACGCTGCTCAGCGGCGCGCTGGTGACGGAGACGGTGTTCACCTGGCCAGGGATGGGCCGGCTGTTCCTCGATTCCATCAACTACCGCGACTATCCGGTGGTCATGGGCATCCTGATGTTCACCGCCGTGCTGGTGCTGCTGGGCAGCCTGCTGGCCGACCTCCTCTACCATGTCGCGGACCCCCGCCTCGGAGCGAACCCCACATGAGCGCATCGAGCAGCGTGGTGGCGCCCGCCGCCCCGCCCCGGCCCGCCCGCCGCCGTGGCGGCGCGCTGCGGCGCTTCGCCCGCCACAAGCTGGCGGTGTTCGGCGCCGGCATCATCCTCTTCCTCACCCTGGCCTGCGCCATCGGCCCCTACCTGCTGCCCTTCACCGACACCTTCATCGACATCATGCAGCGCTTCGCCCCACCCTTCTCCGGCGCGCATGTGCTGGGCACCGACGCGCTGGGGCGCGACATGCTGGCGCGGCTGCTGATGGCGGGGCGCATCTCGCTGCTGGTGGGCTTCTCGGCCATGGCCATCAGCATGGTCATCGGCATCACCGTGGGCATCGTGTCGGGCTATTACGGCGGCGTGCTGGGCACGGTGCTGATGCGCTTCGTCGACGCCATGCTGTGCTTCCCCAGCATCTTCCTGCTGCTGGCCATTTCGGCGCTGATCAACGCCTCGGTCAGCTCCATCATCATCCTCATCGCCGTCACCTCCTGGATGGAGGTGGCGCGAATCGTCGAGGCGCAGATCCGCGCGCTGCGGGCGCGCGACTTCGCCGTGGCCGCCGAGGCGCTGGGCGCCAGCGACCGGCGCGTGATGTTCCGCGAGCTGCTGCCCAATGCCATCGCGCCCATCGTCGTCGCCGCCACGCTGAACGTGGCGCACGCCATCCTCGCCGAATCCTACATCAGCTTCCTCGGCTACGGCATCCAGCCGCCGACGCCGAGCTGGGGCAACATGCTCGACAGCGCGCAGAGCTACCTCACCAGCGCACCCTGGCTCGCCATCCTGCCGGGCGCCGCCATCACCCTCGCGGTCACCAGCTTCAACTTCATCGGCGACGGGCTGCGGGACGCGCTCGACCCGCGCATGGATGGCCGGTGATGGAGACGGCCACCATGACACAGGCCCCCGCCCGCCCGGCCGCCGGCGAGGACGACGTCCTCGAGGTGCGCGGCCTCAACATCTCCTTCCACACCCCGGCCGGCGAGATCCCGGCGGTGCGCGACGTCTCCTTCCGCGTCCGGCGCGGCGAGACCCTGGCGCTGGTGGGCGAATCCGGCTCGGGCAAGAGCGTCACCAGCCTCGGCATCCTGCGCCTCACGCCGAAGCCGCCCTTCTGCTCGATCAGCGGCCAGGTGCTGCTGCGCGGCCGGGACGGCACGATGCGCGACCTCGTCGCCCTGCCCGAGGCGGAGATGCGCGGCGTGCGCGGGCGCGACGCGGCGATGATCTTCCAGGAGCCGATGACCTCGCTGAACCCGGTGCACCGCGTTGGCGACCAGATCGCGGAATCCATCCGCTTCCACGAGGGGCTCAGCCGCCGCGCCGCGCTCGACAAGGCGGCCGACCTGCTGGACCTGGTCGGCATCCCCGATGCGCGCCGGCGGCTCGGCGCCTTCCCGCACGAGATGTCGGGCGGCATGCGCCAGCGCGTCATGATCGCCATGGCGCTGGCCTGCGAGCCGCGCCTGCTGATCGCCGACGAGCCGACCACGGCGCTCGACGTCACCATCCAGGCGCAGATCCTCGACCTGCTGCGCCGCCTGCAGGAACGCACGCGGATGGCCGTCATCTTCATCACCCACAATCTCGGCGTCGTCGCCGAGATCGCCGACCGGGTGATGGTGATGTACACCGGCCGCGTGGTGGAGCAGGCGGCGGTGCGCCCGCTCTTCCGGGCGCCGCTGATGCCCTACACGCGCGGCCTGCTGCGCTCCGTGCCGCGGCTCGACTTCGCGGGGCTGGGGCGGGAGAAGCTGGCCGCCATCCCCGGCACCGTGCCGGACCCGCTGGAACCGCCGCCGGGATGCAGCTTCGGCCCCCGCTGCGGCGCCTTCCTGCCGGGAAGCTGCGACACCGCCATACCGCCCCTGCAGGAGGCGCTGCCCGGCCACCAGGTGCGCTGCGTGCGCTGGTCCGCCCTGACGGGGGAGGCGGCATGATCCCGGACATGACCGCCCCCCTGCTGGAAGTGCGCGACCTGCGGAAGTGGTTCGACGGGCCACGGCCGGGCCTGTTCCGCAAGCGGGCGGTGGTGAAGGCCGTCGATGGCGTCTCCTTCGACATCCGGCACGGCGAGGTGCTGAGCCTGGTGGGCGAATCCGGCTCCGGCAAGAGCACGGTGGGCCGCACCGTGCTGCGGCTGGCACGGCCGACCGCCGGCCAGATCCGCTTCGCCGGCGACGACATCACCAGCCTCTCGCGCGATGCGATGCGGCCCTTCCGCCAGAAGATGCAGCTCGTCTTCCAGGACCCCTACGCCTCGCTCAACCCGAAGATGACGGTGGAGGACATCGTCGGCGCGCCGCTGGAGATCCATGCGCCGGAGCTGTCCGCGGCGGCGCGGCGGCAGCGCGTGGCGGAGACGCTGGCGCTGGTCGGGCTGCTGCCGTCGCACGCGGCGCGCTACCCGCATGAATTCTCGGGCGGTCAGCGGCAGCGCCTCGGCATCGCCCGCGCGCTGATCATGCAGCCGCAGCTGCTGATCGCCGACGAGCCGGTCTCGGCGCTCGACGTCTCGATCCAGGCGCAGGTGGTGAACCTGCTGCTGGAGCTGAAGGAGCGGCTCGGCCTCACCATCCTCTTCATCTCGCACGACCTCGCCGTGGTCGGGCACATCTCGGACCGCATCGCGGTGATGTATCTCGGCCGGCTGGTCGAGGTGGCGCCGACGCGCGCCCTCTTCACCATGCCGCGCCACCCCTATACCGAGGCGCTGCTCTCCGCCGTGCCGATCCCCGACCCCACCATCCAGCGGGAGCGGATCATGCTGGCGGGCGACATGCCGAGCCCGCTCGATCCGCCTTCGGGATGCAGCTTCCGCACGCGCTGCCGCTACGCCCTGCCGGCCTGCGCGGGCGCGGTGCCGGCGCTGCGCGAGGTGGCGCCGGGCCATCTCAAGGCCTGCATCCGCGACGACCTGCACCTCGTGGCGCCGACGGGGCTCGACGCATGAGCGCCGCCGGGCGCGTCGCGGCGCTGTGGCGCTATCCGGTCAGCTCGATGGGCGGCGAGCGGCTGGAGCGGATGGAGCTGCTGCCCTCCGGCGCGGCGGGCGACCGAACCCACGGCGTGTTCCATGCCGGGACGGGCGAGATCGCCTATCCCGGCCGGAAGCGCGAATGGATGGCGCTGCCGCGCGCCTTCTCCCGACGCGCGGCGGATGGCGCGGTGGAGGTCAGCACGGATGGGCAGGGCTGGGCCGGCATCGACGATCCGGGCGGTCTCGCGCCGCTCTCGGCCCTCTATGGCTTCCCCGCCGCCATCCGCCCCTATGGCGGGGAAGGCGAGGCGGGTCCGCGGCCGCGCTACGCACGGGCGCCCCTGCATCTGCTGACCACCGCCGCCCTGCGCACCCTGCAGGCCGCCATTCCGGCCAGCGTGCTGGATGAGCGGCGCTTCCGCCCCAACATCCTGATCGACACGCCGGAGGATGTGCAGGGCATCCCGGAATATGGCTGGGTCGGGCGGGAATTCCGGCTCGGCGGCGCCGTGCTGCGCGGCACCATCCCCTGTGCCCGCTGCGCCTTCACCACGCTGGAGCAGCCGGGCCTGCCGGACGACCGCGAGGTGCTGCGCGCCCTGCTGCACCGCTTCGGGCGCGATCTCGGCCTCTATTGCGAGGTGGTGCGGCCCGGCCCCATCACGGCGGGCGATGCCGTGACGCTGCCGGAAGCGGCCTCCGCCTGACGCGGCCGGGAGGGAGCGCCTCCCGGCCTGCACGCGGCCTTACGTGGCCCAGTACCATTCGCGCATGTTCCAGGTGTTCTGGCGCGCGTTGATGTTGGGGCGGTAGCCGATCAGCTGGTCCTTGGTGCCTTCCACCGGCGCGTACTGGAAGATGGGCAGGATCGGCAGCTCCTCGCGCACGATCTCCTGCAGGCGGAAATACACCGCCTTGCGGCGCGCCTGGTCGAAGCTCGTCTGGCCCTCAATCAGCAGCCTGTCCACCTCCGGGTTGACCCACTGCATGTAGTTGCCGCCGCTGCCGCCGCGCACGGGGATGGCGTCGCTGGCGAAGCGCGTCGCCGGGTCGGGGTCGATGCCGGTGCGGAAGGCGGTGCCCACCAGCAGCGACTGGAACTTGGAGCGCACATAGAACTCGCCCCAGATCACCGCCGCCGCCATGTTGTTGATCTTCATGGAGACGCCGATCTTCTGCCAGTCCTGCATCATCAGCTGCTGGCACTGCTCGCGCAGCGCCGCGCCGGTGGTGGTGGAGACGGCGAATTCCAGCGGCACGCCGTTCTTCTGGCGGATGCCGTTGCCGCCGCGCGCCCAGCCCGCCTTATCCAGCAGCGCGTTGGCGCGGCCGATGTCGAAGCTGTGCGCCGGAAGGTCCGGGTTGTAGGCCCAGGATTCGCGGGGGGCGAAGGATTCAGTCGGCTTGTGCAGGCCGTAGTAGATGATGTCGATGATGCCCTTCTTGTTGATGGCGTGGTACAGCGCCTGCCGCACCGCCTTCTCGGAAAGGGCAGGCAGCTCCAGGTTCGGCATCAGCACCTCGAGCGAGGCGTTCGGGATGGTCGTCACCTTGCGGCCCGGCAGCTTCACCGCCTCGGCGTAGAAATTGGCCGGGATGCCGGTGCCGATGATCAGGTCCACCTGTCCGGTGCGGAACTGCGCGTAGAGCGCCGTCTGGTCCGGGATGTATTTCAGGATGGCCCGCTCCAGGTAGGGGCCCTTGCCGTGGTAGCGTTCATTGGCCGCGAGCTGGATGTGGTCGCCCGGCACGCGGCTGCTCCAGCGGAACGGTCCGGTGCCGACCGGCGCCGCGTTGAAGGGGGCCGTGTTCGGGTCCGCCGCCTTCTCCAGGATGTGCCGGGGCACGATGTAGGTGTTGGAGAGCAGCGCCAGATAGGGCGCGTAGGCCTTCTCCATCCGCCAGGCGATCTCGTGCGGCCCCTTCACCACGATCTCACGCACCAGGCTGTGGCCCTGGCGGGTGCGGGTGCGGAAGGCGGCGTTGTTGATCAGCTCCAGCGTGTAGCGCACATCCTCGGCGGTGAAGGGCGCGCCATCGTGCCAGACGGCGCCTTCGCGCAGCTTCACCGTCCAGGCCAGGCCGTCCTCGCTGATGCCGCCATTCGCGGTGGAGGGCACCTCCACCGCCAGGTCCGGCACCAGCACGCCGTCCGTCTCCGGGTACCACAGCGTGCTGAACACGTTCATCCACACCGTCTCGTCCACCTCGATGCCGGGCATCAGCGGGTTGAAGACGGTGGGCTCCTGCGAGATGCCGACGACCGCCTGCCCCTTGCGGGTGGCAGGCGGCGGCGGCACGGCGCGCTGCGCCCGCGCCCCGTTGCCCGCCAGCGTGGCGCCCGCGCCCAGCGCCAGCAGCCCGCGCCGGCCCAGCGCCGGGCGTGACAGGATGTTCCGGATGTTGTCCATGATGGTCAGCCCCCGCTGTGGCGCCCGCGGCCGGGCCGCAAGCCGCGGCCGGGAGCGCGCTCGTTCTTGCCCTGTGCCCGACACGCGCCGCGCAGCCACGGAGGCGGCGCGGCGTGACGGGATCGTCCCCCGCAGAGGCCGCCGGGCTTGCCGCCGGCTTGCATCTGCAACGCGGCGATTGTGCGCCGCGCGTCTGGCCAGGATCATGCCGATTGCGGCGGATCGTTGCGAAGAAAATACCGATTCCGGCCGGCGGCGCGGCAGGCCCTGCCGCCGCGCGCCCTCAGGAAATCCGGTCCTGCAGCCGGTAGTAGAGGCCGGCCAGCGGCATGAACCAGGGCGGGCCGAAATGCCCGGGCACCGGCTTCCAGGCCAGGTCGCGGAACGGGTTGGCTTCCGGCCTGCCATCCATCACCGCGGCCATCACGCCCCCCATGTGCACCGACATCTGCACGCCATGGCCGCTGTAGCCGGTGGCATAGAACAGCCCGTCCTGCTCGCCGGCACGCGGCAGCCGGTCCTGCGTCGCGTCGATGATGCCACCCCAGCAATAGTCGATGCCGACGCGGCCGAGCTGCGGGAAGGTCTCGTGCAGGCCGCGCTCCAGCACGCGTCCGCTCCTTGCGTCCGAGGCGCGGGAGGGCAGGGCGAAGCGCGCCCGCCCGCCCCAAACCAGCCGCCCGTCCGGCGTGGTGCGGAAGTAGTTGCCGATGATGCGGGTGGTGGTGCCGTTGCGGCCCGTGGGCATGAGGGCGGCGAGCCGTGCCGCGCCCAGCGGCTCCGTGACGATGACGAAGGAGCCGAGCGGCACCAGGCGCCGGCGGAAGTAGAAGGGGCCGAGCCGGCTCGCCCCGGTGGCCAGCAGCACCTGCCGCGCCCGCAGCGTGCCGCGCGCCGTGGCGACCGCGTGCCCGCCCGCCTGCCGCTTCAGGGAGAGCACCGGGGTGTTCTCGAAGATGCGCGCACCCTGGCGGCGCGCCGCCTCGGCCAGCCCGGTGCCGAAGCGGCCGACATGCATCTGCGCGCTGCGGCGGAACACCAGCCCGCCGAAGAAGCGCTCCGAGCCGATCTCGGCGCCGAGCCGCTCGCGCGGCACCAGCTCGGTCTCCGCATCGGCCTCGCGGTGCAGCAGGTCGAAGCCGCGCGCCATCTTCTCGTAATGCGCGGGCTTCGCCGCCAGCTTGATCTTGCCGCAGCGGCGGAAGTCGCAGGCGATCTGTTCCTCGCGGGCGAGGCGTTCCACCGTGTCCACCGCATCGTCGAAGGCGTGGTAGAGGCGGCGGGCGTGGTCGAGGCCGAGGCTGGCGGCGAGGCCGGCGAAGTCGTGCGCCGTGCCGTTGTTGACATGCCCGCCATTGCGGCCCGAGGCCGCGCCCATGACGCGCCCGGCCTCCAGCAGCGCCACGCTGGCGCCCTTGCGCGCCAGGTGCAGCGCGGCGGAGAGGCCGGTGAAGCCGCCGCCGATGACAGCGACATCGACGCCGCCCTCGGCCGGGCCCGGCTCCGCGCCGGTGAAGGGCGGGGCGGTGTCCAGCCAGTAGGGCAGCATCCTCACGTCACATCATCCCCGGCTTCTGGATGCGCGAGCCATCGACGAGCCGCGCGTAGCGGAAGGGCGTGGGGTCCACCACGGGGGCGCGGCCCAGCACGAGATCGGCCGCCAGCCGCCCCGCGCCGGGGCCGATGCCGAAGCCATGCCCGCTGTAGCCGGTGGAGAGGAACAGCCCCGGCAGCGGGTCCACCGCGCCGATCACCGGCACGGCGTCCGGCGTGGAATCGATCCAGCCGCCCCACAGCTTCGCCATCTTCACCCCCGCCAGCGCCGGGTAGGAGCGGCCGAGCTGCGCCAGCGCCGGCGCCACGATGGCCGCGTTCGGCGTGGGGTCGAGGGTGCGCATGTCCTCCGCCTCGAAGATGGTGGGGCGGTCCATCCGCCAGCGCCCGGTGATCGCCTGCGGGCCGCGGAAGAAGGATTCGCCGAGGCCGAACTTCACCATCTTCCACCGCGCCACCAGGGTCGGCCAGAACTTGCGCGCGTAGCGGATGCCCTGCGGCGTGATCTCGATCTGCCCGCGGTTGTTGGCGGCGATGATGTAGCCGCCATCCTCCCGCCGGCCGATCGTCACATCTGGCGTGTAGAGCCCACCCGGCGTCACCTCCGCCGCCGGCTCGGTGAGGAAGACGGTGGAGCGGATGCTCGATTGCGGCAGGTCGATGCCGTGCCGGCGCAGCAGCATCGACGACCAGGCGCCGCCCGCCAGCAGCACCGCGCCCGCGCGCAGCGTGCCGTGCTCGGTGATGACGCCGGCGACCCGGCCGCCCTGGATGTCGAGCCCGCGCACCGCGCAGCGCTGGTGGATGGTCGCGCCGAGGCGGCGCGCCGCGGCGGCGATGGCGGGCGCGGCCTTGCGCGGCTCGGCCATGCCGTCGCGCGGGGAATGCACGCCGCCGATCCAGCCGCCGCCCGGGGCGTGGTGCGGGTTCCTCGCTTCCGCCTCGGCGGCAGTGAGGATCTGGTTGTGCACCTGGTAGCCGCGCGCCATCTCCACCCAGCGGCGCCAGCTCTCCAGCTCCGCCTCGCTGCGCGTGACATAGGTCAGCCCGGTGCGGCGGAAGCCGACATCGATGCCCGCCTCGCGCGGCAGCGTGTCCCACAGCTCCATGCTCTTCAGCATGACGGGGATCTCTCGCTCGTCGCGGTTCTGCACCCGGCACCAGCCCCAGTTGCGGCTGGACTGCTCGCCGGCGATCACGCCCTTCTCCAGCAGCGCCACGCGCTGCCCGGCCTGGGCCAGGAAATAGGCGGCGCAGACGCCGGCGATGCCGCCGCCGATGATCGCGACATCCACCTCCTGCGGCAGGGCGGTGTCACTGGCGACGGGA